>CBDTUV010000006.1:0-25400 GCA_965363575.1 uncultured Pseudorhodobacter sp.
CCCCCTTCACATCACCGCACCAATTTGCCACGGCACGAATTCATAATCGCCAAGACCCTGCGCCTCAGACTTTGTCTGCTGGCCTGATGCGACCACAAGAAGCCTGTCGTAAATTTCACGCCCCACCTGCTCCACCGTTTTGCCATCTGACAAGATCGTGCCTGCGTTGATGTCCATGTCCTCTTCCATCCGGGTGAACATTTCGGTGTTGGTCGCAACCTTTAACGAAGGCGAGGGTTTCGCGCCAAAGGCCGACCCGCGCCCCGTGGTAAACACCACCAAATTGCAGCCCGATGCGATTTGTCCGGTCACCGATGCCGGGTCATAGCCGGGGCTGTCCATAAAGGTGAACCCCTTTGCGGTGACGGGTTCGGCGTATTTATAGACCCCGTTCAAAGGCGTGGTGCCGCCCTTGGCCGCAGCGCCCAACGACTTTTCCAAAATCGTGGTCAGCCCGCCCTTTTTATTGCCGGGGCTGGGGTTGTTATCCATGCTGCCTTTGTTGCGCTTGGTGTAATCTTCCCACCATTTGATTAGCCCGATCAGCTTTTCCCCGATGGCGGGGGTGGCGGCGCGCATGGTCAGCAAATGTTCAGCCCCGTAAATCTCGGGCGTTTCGGCCAGCACGCCAGTGCCGCCTTGGGCCACCAGCAAATCGCACGCATACCCAAGTGCCGGGTTGGCGGTGATGCCAGACATCGCATCCGACCCGCCGCATTGCAAGGCGACCATCAATTCAGACACCGGGCAGGGTTCGCGTTCAAACGCGTTGACCACGGGCAGCATGGCCATGACCTTTTCAATACCCTTTTCCACCGTGCGGCGCAGGCCCGCCACATCTTGGATATTCATCGATTGGAACAATGGGCCGGGGGTCAGGCCATAACTTTCAATCAACCAGTCGATCTGCATCATCTCACAGCCCAAGCCCACAAGGACTGACCCACCAACATTCGGGTTGCGGGCATAGCCCCACAGCACGCGCTGCAACGCCTCAAACCCCTCACCATCGCCGGCCATGCCGCAGCCTGTGCCATGGGCAAAGGCAACAACGCCGTCAACATTTGGATAGGCCGCCAGAATGTCGGGCGTGAAATGGTCGGCGATGCGGTGGGCGGCAGTGGCCGAACAGTTCACCGAGGTTAGGATCGCGATATAGTTTCGCGTGCCAACCCGGCCATTGGCGCGGCGGTAGCCCATGAAACTATCCGTTTTCGCGGCAGGTGCCACAGGGCGCAGGTTGGTGGAAAATTCATAGGCCGCTTCAACATTGCGAAACTCAAGGTTGTGGGTGTGCACATGTTCGCCCGCCGCAATATCGGATGCGGCATAGCCGATGATCTGCGCATATTTGCGCACAGGCTGGCCCTTGGCAATCGCGTGAAGGGCCAGTTTATGACCGCGCGGAATGGGTTGGCTGGCCCCATCTGTTCCGGGGGCTAGGGTCTTGGTGGCGGTGGCCACATTGTCAGCGGGGTCAAGCAAAATGGTGGCGGTCATGGGGGTGCTTTCAGGTTTATGCGCAGGCCGGGCTGTCGGCCTGCCATCTGTGAATCGGTTTATGTGGGGCAATCGCAAGACGGGCGCGGGCGGCGTGCCACATGTCGCGCCACGCTTGCCAATCGTGCAACTCGGTTTCGGGATGGGCATGGCTGCGGGCAATAAAATCGGGGAAATGGCTGCGGCCGGAGTTTTGACCCGTCACATTATAGCGCAGGTCAAACGACCAGCGGAACCCATCGGTCTGGTTGACCAAGGACGCATGCGGCGTCAGCGGGTGGAAAATCACTGCCCCCCCCGCCTTAACCGGCAAAGGCACCGCGCGGGCCGGATCGACATAACCATCGGCAATCGCGGTTTGGGTTTTGGGGCAATGGGGCAACATGCCAACCTTGCCGGGGACGACTTGCAAACAGCCATTTTCGACCGTCGCATTGGTGATCGCCAGCCACACCGTGACCATATCGGTCTTATCTGCCTCCTCCAGCGCCACCGCGCGGTCTTGGTGCCAATCGGTCGCGGTGATGTGGGCGCGCACCTCATCCCCGCGCAGGGTGGTTGTGGGCGGCTTGATGCGGACGTGCTGAATGGGGTTTGAGGTAATTTCAGGCCCGATCAACTGTTCCACGATATCCAACAAGCGCGGATTGGTGACCATATCGAACACCGCCGGACCAAAGTGAAACGGCGTATCGGCATAGATCTGATCACCCGGCAGCGATATATCCATCGGCTGAAACCAATCACACCCCGCGCGGTAGGCTGCCAGCAGCTTGCCCCAATAGTCCAGGCCCGCACCATCCGGCACACGGCCTTGCGCCTGCCAGTCGGCATAAAGCCTGTCCATTAACCCCGCATATTCCGCCTGAATTGCAGCCAACTGATCCACATCCAACACATCCTCGACCACCACATAACCGGCGGTTTCAAACTGTTGCACTTGGGCTTTGGTCAGCATGGCACCCTCCTGCGCCTACAAGAACACCGAAATAATCGGAGGCCAGATCAGCAGAACCGACAGCGCCAAAATCTGGATGCATATAAAGGGCAAAAAGCCTTTGAAAATATCGGTCAGCGAGATATGCGGCGGTGCCACCGATTTAAGGTAAAACGCGGCAGGACCAAAGGGCGGCGACAAGAACGAAACCTGCATGTTCATACAGAACACCACGCCGAACCAAATCGCGACATGACTGGGGTTCAGTTCACCAAACAGGCCCAAATTCTCGACCGGCAGTTTCAGCACGATGGGCAAGAACACGGGCATGACAAGCAGCACAATCCCCACCCAGTCCATCAGCGCGCCAAGGATCAGGAAGATCAGCATCATGACAAGGATGATGCCCATCGCCGGCACATCCAACCCGGTGATCATATTGGCGATATAGGTCGGCCCCCCCGCGATCGTGTAAGCCCCCGCCAGCGCCGTGGCGCCAATGGTCACCCAAATGATCGTACCTGTGGATTTCAACGTACGCTTCAGGCTGTCCCACAGCAGATGGCCCGTCATTTCGCCGCGGATCACAGCGATGACGAACACCGCAATGGCCCCCATACCAGCAGCCTCGGTAATCCCGGTGATACCGCCATAGATAGAGCCAAGGACCACACCAATCACCAAGATTGGGGCGACAAGGCCTTTGCCCATGGCCCAGCTTGTCTTGAACCGTTCCTTGCCAAAGACAAAGGCGACCAGCGCGGTACAGACCAGAACAAAAATACCGATCTTCCACACATAATCGACGGTGCCAAGGCGAATAGGGTCCACCCCTTCCAGCACCCGGTTTTGGCCCGTCACGGTAAAGAATGCCACGCGCAGCCACAGCGCCGCCCCGAAACCCGCGCCAAGCGTGGCCAGAAATGTCAGGAACAGCATGGTCTTTTCGCGGCCCTTGGGATCATTCGGATCATCGGGCGGCAAGGGCGCATCCTCGGGGCGCAACTGCGTGCGGACGATGATATAGATGATAAAGAACGAGGCCAGCATGAATCCCGGCAAGAATGATGCGGTGAACAGCGCCTTGATCGAGGTTTCCGTGATCAGCCCGTACATGATCAACACAATCGACGGCGGGATCATGGTGCCAAGTGAGCCAGAGGCGCAGATCACCCCGATGGCAAGGTTTTGATTATACCCCAGCTTCAACATCTGCGGCAGGGCGATCAGGCCCAAAAGCACCACCTCACCCCCGATAATCCCTGACATCGCGGCCATGATAACCGCCATGATCGAGGTCACAATCGCAATGCCGCCACGGGTCCGCGATAGCCAAATGTTCAGACTGTCATACATCTGCCCGGCAATGCCCGACCGCTCCAGCAAGTTGGCCATAAAGATAAAGAGCGGAATGGATATCAGCACATAATCCGTTAGCAGCCCGTAAATCCGTTGTGACAAAATCCCCAAAGGACCGGTCCCAAACGCGCCAAACAAAAAGTCCGGCCCGAATTTCATGAACATGACAAGAGCTGCCAGCGCTGCCGAGGCAAAGCCCAATGGCATACCAATCGCCAGCAATAACAACATCGCCAGCAACAGCACCAGTGAAATGGTTGAGATATCAAACATGGCTTAGCCCTTCTTGGTGAGCTTGGCGCCCATTTCCTGAACAAATTCTTCAATCTCAGCTTCATCCACCACGGCGTGGACCTGCTTGTCCTTGCCCCAATCGTTGATCAGGTTGATCACGGCTTGCATGGCTACCAGGCAAATAAAGACAATCAGCAACGGCTTGATCGTCGCGGGAATGGGCGGATCAAAGGCGGTGCCAAAGGTTTCCCAGCGCATGAACTTGTCCCGCGCCTCGTTGTAGCTGCCCCATAGCAACACAAAGGCAAAACCCACGATCAAAGCGGTTGAAAACAGATCGCACACGCGCTGCACGTTGCGTGGCATCATGTCATACAGCAGGTAGATGCGGATGTGCGAGCGTTGCTGCATCGCATAAAGCCCCGAAAACAAAAAGATAGCCCCGGCTATCCACAGCGACAACTCATTCGCCCAAAGCGTAGGCTTTTCAAATACATAACGTGCAACTACCTCATAGAACATGACCAAAACCAAGGTCACGATCAGCAGCATGGTCACGCGGCCCATAAACAGGCTCATCCTGTCAAAGGCGCCCATATTGGTGCCTTCTTGGGCGGTGGGGCGGATGGTCAGGATGCCCATTATCAACGCCCCAATCGCCCCAAACAGCGCCAGAAATTCCAACCCGCCTGCGGTGGGAAAACGGTTTATCATCGCATCCGATGCATAGCCTGAAAAGACAATCAGGCGCGGCGTGTACCAAGCCAAGTAGCCCGCCGTGATGATGAACACCAAAGGCCATAGCAGCTCTCTCGAAGCACTTGACGCGCGCATGTCGCAACTCCCTTTTCGGATGATAGGTGCCGCGCCCACACCGCGCAGCTGGCCGTCAAAAAACGGCAGGCAAGGAACCCCTCGCCTGCCGCATCGTCACCCTAAAGGCTTACTTCTTGACCAGACCAAGTTTGGTCAGGAAGGCCATGTGGCTGTCCACCAAGGCGCGGGCCTCGGGGGTTTTGTCAGCCCAGCCCTGCCATGCGGCCTGTGCTGCGGCACGGAACTCGGCACGGTCAGCCTGCGACCAATCGGAAATGGTCACGCCTTCGGCCTCCAGCTGTGCTTTGGCTTCCAGGTTCTTGACCTCAAACGTCAACGCAATCTGGAACGACAGCTTTTGCATCGCAACTTCCAAGATACGCCGGTGCTGCTCGCTCAGGCTCTCCCACTTGGCTTTGTTACAGGCCAAGTGGTCGGACGGCATAGAGTGAAAGCCGGGGAAGTTGGCGTTCTTGGCAATGTCATAAAGACCCATGCCCTTGTTGTTGGCCAGACCCGACGCATCGGCCCCGTCAATGATACCTGTTTCAAGCGCGGTAAAGATTTCAGTGAAATCCATCACGACAGGCTTGGCACCAAGCGACGCAAAAATCTCAGTTTCCAGACCTGGAGGCGAACGGAACTTCCAATCCTTTAGGTCGGCCATGCCACGGATAG
The DNA here is from genome assembly GCA_965363575.1 of uncultured Pseudorhodobacter sp. Taxonomy (GTDB): domain Bacteria; phylum Pseudomonadota; class Alphaproteobacteria; order Rhodobacterales; family Rhodobacteraceae; genus Pseudorhodobacter. The sequence goes on from CBDTUV010000006.1 coordinate 5,525, forward strand.
GCTTGGTTGACGCAAAGGATTCAAGGCCATAGATCGACCAGCCGATCAGCTTCATGCCATATTCGCCATACAGCTTGTCTGCCGCTTCAAAGCCGCCGTTATACAGCCAAGCATACTGCTGCCATGGGGTGTCATAGCCGCCCATGATGTCGCCAACGAATTGGAACGCAGGGTTTTTGCCGGTCTGATAGGCGCCGCCCGTCATGTCGCAATCCAAAATCCCGGTTGCGGCCGCGTCAAAAGTTTCCACCGTCTTCACAACCGAAGATGAATAGAACATTTCAATCGCCAAATCGCCGCCAGACATTACGGTGACATCATCAACGAATTGCTGAATCTGTTTGCCCGACTCGGTTTCAGGGGCATAATGGTTTTGAATACGCAGTGTTTCGGCTGCGGCCGGCAGTGCAAACCCTGCCGCGACAATCGCCGGCACAATATAGGTGCTAAATTTCATGGTTCCTCCCAGAACGGTTGTTAAATTTGCTTTTTGGGCACGCGCCTCTCCACGGCCCGACAGGGATTTTGCCCCTTGTCTGACGTAACGCTAACTAAGTTCTAACGAATTGCAACCGCTTTGGTATACCAAAATTTTGTTTTTTATTTTGCGCCGTTTTGGCATAGGTGAAGGCTACGGCCCGAAACGATGGATTGGAATTGGTTAGACCATGTCGGAACAAACATTGGCCGAACAGATTGCGGACAGCCTGCGCCGGGACATTCTGGTGGGCACGCTGCAACCCGGTGCCTTGATCAAAGAACGCGACAATTCCGTCGGGCGCGGGGTCAGTCGCACGCCCTTGCGTGAGGCTATTCGCATTTTGGCCAGCGAAGGCTTGGTCGTGTTGCGCCCCTCGCGCAGCCCGGTTGTGGCCGACCCCACGTTGAAAGAGATTACCGATGATCTGATTGTGATGAACACACTCGAATCGCTTGGCGCGCGCTTGGCCTGCATTAATGTGACCGCGTCCGAGATGGCCGAGATTGAAGCGCTGAATGAAAAGATGCTGGAAATTTCGGATACTGCCGACTCGGTGGATTATTTTGAGGTGGACATGCGGTTTCACCGCCTCATCACCGCCGCATCGCACAACACGTCGCTGATCGACACCCACGCCGCCTATATGGCGCGGCTGTGGCGGCCCCGGTTTTTGGCCGCCAGTTTGCGCCGCGACAGACCGCGCGTTTTGCAGCAGCACGGCGCGATAGTCAAAGGCCTGCGTACCCGCGATGTCACGCTGGTCAGCGCCGAGGTCGAAAGCCACATGCGCCACTTGGTGCTGAACATCACCGATATTTATGACAGTAAGGAAAACCCGACCGCGCTTAAGGCAGTCGGGTCATAAAAGTGCTTTCGGTCACACGCTTTAATTGACCGGCGTCAGCAACGGTTTGCCCGCCAGATGAGCGCGGATATTGGCGCGTTGCAATGCCCCCATGCCCTTGCGGGTTTCAATGGTGGCCGACCCTTGGTGCGGCTGCAAATACACGTTTTTCAGTGCCAAGAACCGCGGGTCAAACTGCGGCTCTACACGAAACACATCCAGTGCGGCCCCCCGAATACGGCCCGCCTCCAATGCGTCCAGCAAGGCCGCTTCATCAATGGTCGACCCGCGTGAAATATTGGCGATCACCGAATCGGCACCCATCGCGGCAATAACCGCGCGCGACACATAGCCTTCGGTCGCTTTGCCACCCACCAAGGCCACGACCATATAATCACAGGCCGCCGCCAAACCTTCAGGCGTTTCATGCCAAACCCAGCCCTCGGGCGTGTCCTTTTTGCTGCGGCTGTGATAGTGGATTTCCATCTTGAACGCCGCCAAACGGTCCGCAATTTCGCGGCCAATCCGGCCCAACCCCATGATGCCTGCCCGCGTCCCGCTGAACTTGCGCGCCAAGGGTGGATCGCCCTTTTCGGCCCAATCGCCCCGCGCTTGCCAAGCGGCGTTGAACGCCATGTTGCGGGTAAAAGACAGCAACATCCCCACGGCCAAATCCGCCACATCATCGTTCAAAACATCGGGCGTGTTGGTCACGCGAATACCGCGCTTTGTCGCGGCGTCCACGTCGATCGCATCATAACCGACACCGTAATTCGCAATGATTTCAAGGCCGGGCAACAGGTCCATCTGGGCCGCGCCAAAGGGGTGATGGCCTTTATAGGCCACCGCTTTGGCCCGCGCACGCAAGCCCTCATTCAGCCCCGCCAGTTCTGACGCTGTGGCGATCTGCGCCAGATCAAACCCGACCTGCATGTCTGGAACATCCCAGTCAGCATAGCTTCCGATGGCAAGCAAAGTAGGGTGGGTCATGGCAGTATCCTTTTTTGACTTTGGTCTTTGGGGCGGGGCTTTGATTTGCGCAAAGGGGTGGGTCGCCCCACCGCCAGCGTCTACTTGGTATACCAAATTCCTACTGACTTCCAGTTTGCAACGCTAGCCCTGATCACCGCGACGGCTCCATTTCCCTACGCGCATGGCGCGCGCGGCCAAATTCACCCCAAGTGCCGTAACCCCACCTTAAGGTATGTATTCTAGCAAGGTTACACCAACGTTCTCGCCATCAGTTTGTGTACTTCGGTTGACCCCAAAGGATGCTTATGCCGCCCCTTCGCTCCGCCACTTTCAAATTGGTCGACGGCCTGTCCCGGACGCACAAGAAGGTTTGCTTGGCGTTGGTCGATGTGGCCTTGGCGCCAACCGCGTTTCTGCTTGCCGAGATCGTTTTGCATGACGCGCTGCCAGATCTCGCGCTTTTGCAGGCTAACACCTTGCTTTTTCTGGTGCTGGCAGGTTTGGGCGGCGTGGTTTCGATTGCGTTGAAATTACCCAATATCAAACTGAACGCCTATGAGAGCCACGGAATTTTTCGCACCGGGGCCATGGCTTTGCTGGTTACGCTCGGCTTTTCCCTTATCCTCATGGCTTCCAATCTGCATTTCCCCCGGCTTGGCATCATAATGTTTGGGTTTTTCTTTTTCCTGATGGCCGTTGCCGCGCGCTTTGCGATGCTGCGCCTGCTGCTATGGGTATTGCGCGCCGATCAACCCCGCCGCCGGGTCATTATTTATGGTGCCGGGCGCACGGGGATGCAATTGCTGGCCGCTTTGCGGGCCCATGACAGTATTCTGCCCGTGGCCTTTGTTGATGACAACCTGGCGCTGAGCGGGATGACGGCGGGGGGGCTGCATATTTACAGCCCGGACCGGATTATTGAATTGACCACCCGGCTGGGCGTTGACCGGGTTCTGCTGGCGATGCCGTCAGTACCCAGATCAAAACTTGCCCAGATCGTCCGCAAATTGCATGTCATGGGGCTGACCGCGCTGTCGGTGCCATCTTTCGCGCAGATCACCGGGGTGGACCGGTTGGTCGATGCGCTGACGCTGGTCGACCCGGATGCGTTTTTGGGCCGGATGCAGGTTGAACAAGATATACCCTTGAGGGCAGAGACGTATGCAGGCCGCGTGGTGCTGGTTTCGGGCGCAGGCGGGTCGGTTGGTGCCGCCCTATGTCGGCAATTGTTGCCCAGTAAACCCGCCTGCATCGTCTTGTTTGAGGTTAGCGAAATCGCGCTTTACACCATTGAACGTGAGCTTTCAAAACGTGCCGCAGGCACTGATACGCGCATCGTGGCTGTGCTTGGCTCAGTCACCGACAGCCGGTTGGCGCGCAGCGTGATGACCGACCACGGCGTCGAAATCGTCTTTCACGCCGCCGCCTATAAACACGTCCCATTGGTAGAGGCGAACCCGATTGCAGGCCTTGCCAACAATGTTTTGGGCACGCGCACCTTGGCCGATGCCGCAAACGATGCAGGGGTGCGCAAATTTGTCCTAATCTCTACCGACAAGGCGGTGCGCCCAACCAATGTGATGGGCGCGTCCAAACGCTTGGCGGAACTGGCGGTCCAGGATCTTGCCAAACGGTCACGCGGGACAGTGTTTTCGATGGTCCGTTTTGGCAATGTGCTGGGATCGTCCGGTTCGGTCATTCCGCTGTTCAAGGAACAGATCGCCAATGGCGACCCCATCACCCTGACGCATGAAGATGTCACCCGCTATTTCATGACGATACCCGAGGCGGCGCGCCTCGTTTTGCTGGCGGGCAGCTATTCCGATGCAAACGGTGGGGGCGATGTTTTTGTGCTGGATATGGGCGAGCCGGTGAAAATACGCGATCTGGCACGGCAATTGATCACCGCCGCGGGCCTGACCGTGCGCAGCTATGACAACCCGCACGGCGATATTGAAATCATCATCACAGGGTTGCGGCCGGGCGAAAAACTGCACGAAGAGTTACTGATAGGCGAAGGGCTTTTGCCCACGCCCCACCCCAAAATCTTGCGCGCACATGAACAAAGCCTGTCTGAGTTGCAGATGGCCACCGCCTTGCGCACGCTTCGGGCCGCCGTGGCCAGTGGCGATGTCCATTCAGCCTTGGGCCTGATCAACATGTATGTTGAGGGTTACGCCGAACCGCAGCGCATTATCGCCGCCCAATAGGCAGCCAAGCGGTGGAAATTGGCGCGCCAACTCGCGGTTTCAGAAAAAGGGCAACCAACCCTCGGTTTCCGCGGCCCTTTCTTGTTTCGGCAGCGCCCCTTATCGTGCTACCAAACAGTCCAAATGCGCAACCAACTGCCCTGCCAGCGCCTAAGAATCGGAACAAGAATGATCCTTTTTCAGACCGCAAGCCAAGTTTGGCTTCGCGCCTCCAATGCCGAAATTGGCCTCATTTCGGCGGGGATCGCGTTCTTCGGGTTTCTCGCGGTGTTCCCTGCATTGGCTGCCGTCATCACGATCTGGGGCTTTGCGGCAGACCCCATCGTCGTGCAAACCCAGTTGGAACTTGCCGAAAACTACCTGCCCGCCGAAGCGTTCGACCTGCTTTACGGCCAAGTCCAGCGCATTTTGGCCACCAACACCCGCAGCTTGGGGCTAGCAACTGCACTCTCAACCGTTTTCGCCTTGTGGTCGGCGCGGGCGGGCGTTGGCGCGTTGATCAGCGGGATCAACGCCATCCACGGGTTGCCCAGCCGCAGCGGTATGCGCCATGCGGTCCGCGCATTTTTCCTGACACTGGTGCTGATCGGGCTGGTTTTGTCTGGCATGGTGCTGGCCGTTGTTATGCCGCTTTTGATCGATTTCCTGCCCCTCGGCACTGTGGCCGCAAAGGCATTGGGCGCTGCCAACCTGCTGGTCGGTATGATGCTGGTCATGGTCAGCATCGCCATCGCGTATCGGCTTGGTCCCAACAGATCCGGCAAACGCGCCCGGCACGCCTTTTTCACCTTTGGCATGTTCGTGGCCTTGGCGCTGTGGGTCGCGGTGTCGCGCGGCTTGGTGGTCTATCTTGGGAATTTTGCAAATTACAATCAGGTCTACGGGTCCATCGGCGCGGTCGTCGCCTTGCTGATGTGGTTTTACCTATCGGCCTTTGCGGTATTGCTGGGGGCGGCGGTGGATGCCGAACGCGATGTCCAACCGCCTGTCCACCCCTAGTAATCTTTCTCCAAAAACACCCCAAGCCCCGAGGTCCCATCCGCACCCACAGACCCGCGCACCGTGATGTTTTTCTTCAGGTCCAGGTTCAGGTTGATCTTGCTTTGCCCATCCTGGTCCACCTCCACCTCGGTATAAACCCGTTTGGACAGGTATTTCCCGGCCTTTACCGAAACGTTCCCTTCGGAATCGGTTGAAAGATCAAGGTCATCCAACCCAAAGCTTTTGCGCAGCTTCCCCACAATCCCTTCGCCCCCCTTGCCTGCAAGGCTGGCCACGGCAGAGGCAAGCTGCGCTGCCTGCAAAGGCGAGATGGATTGCAAATCGCGGCCAAACAAAAGCTGGGCCAAAACCTCTTCTTGCGGCAAATCGGGGGTAGAGCTGAAGGTGATTTCAGGATCATCCGCGCGGCCCTTGATGTTGACCGATGTGGTCACATTGTCCCCCTCATTCGTCGCCGTAATGTCGATATAAGGGATCAGATCGCCTTGCAGCAGCAGCTTTGCATCGGTGATATCCAACCGCTTGCCCAGAATATCCAACCGGCCCCGAACCAGATCAAACGCACCGCTGGGGATAACCGTGTTCGTGTCACCGCGCACCGTGACCCGCCCGCCAAATTCCGCATCAATCCCACGCCCGCGCAAAAAGATGCGGGAAGGTGCCTCAACCACAATGTTCAGACCAAAAGGCCGGGTACTGGCCGCTTTGCCATCACCCGGCCCAAGGTCGATCAATCCGGCCTTATAGCGTGTGCGTTGCACCGCTGCGGGTTCATTCTTGTGCTTCAGCCCCGGCAACGACCCGATGCTTGAAAACCCCGAGGTCGGCACCCGCAATTCAGCCTCACTGATCCGAACGGTGCCGCTAATCACGGCACCCCCGGCCAACGGCCCTTGGATGGTCACATCGCCGCCCAAGGAAACCGTATATAAATCAGGGTCTTTCAACGCGGCATTGCGCAAGGTCACGCGCAGGTCTGCGGGGTTGGGCCTGGCCAAACCGATGGTCCCGTCCACCGCCAAACTGCCGCCCGTACTGGGGGCTGCGGTCAGGTTTAGCTGCAACTGGTTGCCGCCAAGTGTTACCGTTGACGCGATATCTTGCAATCCAAAGGGAAGGTTGGGGGCCGAAAACCGCCCGCCGCGCAAGCTGCCCGTGCCTGACAAAGACGCCAAAGCAAAGGGACCGTTCAGCCGCAAGTTAAACTCTGTTTGTCCGGAAATGGACCGCGGACCTAAAAACGCATTGGCCAATGCTGCCTGCGCCGACCCGGTGATCGCCAAGTCCGCACTGCGGAAGTTTGGTGCAACCCGACCTGCCACCCGCGCATCAATGCCCCCCGGCCCGGTCCCGTTCAGGTCCAGCTTGATGCCGTCACCGTTTTCGGTGGCGCTACCTGTAACCGTCACCGCCCCCGGAAAATCAGCAATCAGCAGGCCAAGATTGGCCAGCCGCGCCTCTAGCTGCACTTGGCGGATATCATCGGTGATCGTTCCCGTGGCATTGGCCGTGATTTGTGGGTTCGACAAGGTCGCACTTTCCACCACCAGCTTGCGGTCACGGAACGTCACGGCAGCGTTCACCGCACTTTGGCCCCGCAGCAGTTTATCAGCCTCGGCATTGCCGATCGCCAAATCATCGCCTTGCCCGGCCAATTCCACCCGTCCGGCCTCTAGCGTGCCTTTTGCCGTCACAACGGCCGAAAGCGCACCGCGATAGCCGGGACCAAGCGGCGCAAGGCTGGGCAGTGCCACTTTGGCGGTCACATCGCTGCCGGCCGGATCAACATATCCGGTCGCATTGGCATTGATTTGCGGGTTCACAATTTCGGCCTTTTCCAGCGTAAACCGTTGGTCGCGCACCCCGATTGCCACCGACAAACGGCTTTGCCCGGCACCCAAGGCATCCGCCTGTTTTTGCCCGATTTTCAGCGCGTTCCCGAACCCTTCCAGCGTGATGCGGCCATCTGCCGGGGTTCCCGTAAACGTCGCATCGGCCTGCAAGCTGCCGCCATATTTCGCCCCCAGCGCGGACAAATCTGCGAAACTGACAGTGCCATTCAAATCGCTGCCATCACTGGCCAGCTTGCCTTTGGCCGTGGCCACAAGCTGTTGTGCGGTGATGTTCAGGCTGCGCAAAAACGTGCCTTGCTTTGACCGCCCCGCCGCAAAATCGATCACAGACTCGCCCGCCAGCAGGTTGTCCAACTCAACTATGCCAACGTTGATATTGGTGCCTTTGATCCCGCCCACCGCATCAAATTCACCGCCCAGCGGGCTGATTTGGCCACTGATCCGAAACGCCCCTTTGCCGCCCAGCGCGCGCCCGGCCAAAGGTTGCAGGCGCGACAGGTCATTATACTCGGCATCAATGCTGCCGCGTGTTCTGAACCCGCTTTCAAAATCGCCAATCCGGGCCGATGTTGCAATCTTATATCCCGAATTTGGCCCAGCCTCGGCCAGTTCCAACCGCCCAATCCGAAAGCCAAGCCCGCCTTTTTCCCAATCAAACACCAGCTTGCCGTCAATCGCCTGCCCCAGTGCCGCCGCCAATTTCTGATCGGTCAGCGCCACGTCCTGCGCGTCAAAGGCCAGCGTACCGCCGACAATGGTGCCACCGCTGCCCGCCCGCCGATTGATCCGCCCCGATCCCTTGATCGCCGCAGTCCCCACGGCCACATCTGTACGCTCCAACCCCGTCAGCGTGATTGAAGCGCTCCAGCCATCGCCTCTGCTTGCGTCAAATCCGACGTTCAGATCGGCACTCGCAACGCGGGTTTCATCGGCGTTGCCAAAGGGCAGCAAAACCGGTTCACCGCTGGGCAGGCCCAACCGCCCCACCAGCGAAAATTTCTGCGGCAACCCATCGGCGGCAATCGTTGCCGCACCGTCCAGCGCCACCGCGCGGGTTTTCAGCGCCAAGGATGTCAGGTCCAACTGCCCCATCGGGCTGCGCTGACCTTCGGCCTTGAACGCCACTTCCGGGCCAAAAAATTCGGCATAATCTGGCAAAAACAGCGGGGCCACATCGCCGTTCAAATCCACCAAAAACGTCTGCGTGCCGTCATCCGTGCCCTTCAGGGTCACATCGCCTGCCAGCCGTTCCTGGCCATCGGTGCGCAGGTCCAACTGGGCTGCGAAATCATCCAACGGCCCCGTGCCGGCAATTTTCAGCTCGACTGAGGGTTTTTCGGGAATATCCAGCAAACTGGCCGCAATCCCCCCCGCCCCTTCGGTCAGGTCAAGGTTCAGGTCCAACTGCTTGCTGGAATTGTTGTACGCAACTGTCAGCGCCAGTTTACCCGCAGGCCCGCTATCGGTGCGGGTCAAGGACAAATCCGCGCTGCCATCCCCGCCTTCCAGCTTGGCGGATGCCGTCAGCGCGCCTTCAATCGCTTGCCCCAGCACAGTCTCGCCCAGCACGATCCGCTTGGCCTGCAAGGCTTTGATCGTCACCGAAACCGGTAACTCCGGCAAGGCAAACCCCGCCGCCTCGGGCGATGGCACGGCGTTCGGGTCGGGCAACGGTTTGCGCGCGACAATCACCTCATCTGCGGTCAGCTCTGTCACATCGACCACACCGCGCAGCAGCGATGCCCGGCTCCAATCCAGCGTCACCTTGTTCAACGTCAGCCAAACGCCTTCGGTATCCGCAATCGTCAAGCTGTCAATCTGCGCCTGCGATGAAAACGCGCCGCTAAATCCGGTGACGGTCACCGTCCGGCCACCGCCTGACAGATTATCCTCTAAAAACGCGGTCAAAAGATCACGCTCATCCGTTTGGGCCACCGCCATGAACGGCAGCGACAGCACAAAAACCAAGGTGATCCAAAACACGCGCATCAAAAGGATTGTCCTATACCAACGTAAACTTGTGCGCCTTTGCCCGCGCCCGACACAGGTGCCGCAATATCAAGCCGGATCGGGCCAAACCCGGTGGCATAGCGCAGCCCGAACCCGGCGCCCGCATGGCTTTGGGTCACCCCACCGGCCAGCCCTTGCGACGCGATCTGGCCAAAATCGGCAAAGCCTACAACCCCGATGCTGTCCGTCACCTTGGCCCGCAGTTCAACCGATGCACCAACAAACCCGGTGCCGCCCGTGCGCTCGCCTGTGGTGGTAGAGGTAAAGCCAAGCGACTGATACGCATGCCCCCGCACCGTGCCACCCCCGCCCGAATAGAACAAAAAGTCTGGCGGCAGGTTGTTGATCGACGCGCCAAACACCGTTTTCGCCTGCACCCGTGCGGCCAATGTGATGCGGTCATTTTCGCCAAACCCACGATACGCCCGCGCATCCAGATCCAACTTGAACCCTGAATCGCTACTGCCATAAAACGGTGCCGTTTCGGCATCCAAGTAAAACCCTTGGGTGGCATCAGTTTTGGAATTGCGCTTGTCCCATGTCACGCCGATGGGCAGCGAGACATTGCGAAAATCTACCGCTGTTGTGCGGAATTTGACGTTATATTGTGCATATTCCAGCCCAATCCGCCCCGTAATTTCCCGCGAAAGGTAATGGGTAAAGCCAACACCGGTTTCGACATAATCTTGGGTATAATCGGCATCTTCTTCATGGCCAATCTTGAAAAACGACGTGGCCGTCGTGTCCGCGCTCAGGGTTGCAGGGCGGTCCAGCGTAAAGCCAAGCGCATAGTCAGCCCCGCTACCTTGCGCGCCGATCTGCGCAATCTCTCCTTCAACCCGAAACCGCTCACCGCCGCCCAGCAGGTTGCGATGCAGCCAATAGCCGCTGACCTTGGCGCCTTCGGTACTCGCCACCTCAACGCCAAATCCAAAACGCCGGGGCTTTTCTTCAACCACGCGGGCCGAGATCCCCAGACTGTCGGGTGCTGTGATCGCGTCATCTTCAACCAAGGCGACCGAGCGGAAAACCCCGGTACGGCGCAAGCGTTCGGCCGCATCTTCCAGCTCTTGCGGGCTGAACTGCTCACCCGTAGGCAGGCCTGCGATTTTGACAATCCGGCGGGTTTGCATCCGCTCTTGCCCAGACACGGTCAATTCGCCAAAGCGCAGGCGCGGGCCGGCTGCAATCGTCAGATCGGCGGCCAGCGTGGCCTTGGCGTGGTCAGCGGTCAGGTCTTGGCCCGACACATCGGCCTTGGCATGGCCCACAGCGCGCCACCCCTCCACCGCCGCCGAGGCCGCGGCTGAAATGACATCGCTTTGTGCCGTTTTACCCACGCGGTAACCTTCGGGCAGCTTGGTATCCGCCGCAAGCGGTGCAATCGCTGCCTTGGAGAACGTAAAGGCCGGGCCGGGATCAATCCTCAGCGTGATTTTACCAATGCTCGTGGGCGCATCGAGCGGCGGAATATCTGCCACCTCGCGCCCATCAATCCGAATTTCCACCACGCCAGAATAGCGCCCCATGGCGTAAAGCGCGCCCACCAGCCTGCCATAATCGGCCCGCGCTGACGCAAACAAATCTTGCGGGTTTGTCGTGCCTTCAGCTTGGGCTGCGAGCAACAAGGATGCCCCGCGCAGGGCTGCCGTTACATCAGGGTCGTCACCCTTGACTTGAAACTCCAGCGGGTCCAACGCGTTAACCGGGCCACTCAGCGCCAAAGTCACGCCAAAAACCAACGCAGCAACGCCCAAACCTTGGTGTTTAACTCGCCGCATTCCGCCTCCAGCCGCTTTTTTTGTCGAATTACTATATCTATTACATTTTGAATTCTAACATACAACGAAGCGAAGCCGTGATCTTTGCGATTTCGGCAACAATGGGCTTGTTTTTTCGGTTCCTGTTACAATGATTTCCGGCATAGGTTGCAAGGCGGAGGACATGATGCACCCATACCTACCCCTAACAGCGCTTTTCGCAGCCTTGGCGCTGCCGGTTACCGCCGAAACTCGGCCAAAACCCCTGACTGACGCCGATTTTCGCGACCATTCCCCGGCCGAGGTGGGTTTGGGCCAATTGCTGTTTTGGGACCCTGAACTTTCGGGAAACCGTAACATTTCGTGTGGCACTTGCCATCATCCGCGCTTTGGCACCGGCGATGGCGTGTCCTTGGCCTTGGGCGAAGGCGGTATTGGCCTTGGCCCCGACCGCCGCCCCGACCCTGAAAACCTGCCCGAACAGCGCATTCCGCGCAACGCGCCTGCCTTGTTCAACCTTGGAATTTTGGACCTGAAGACCCTATTCCACGATGGCCGGATAGAGGCGGACGCCACCCGCGCCACCGGTTTTCGCACCCCGCTAGAGGATGAAATGGTCAGCGGTTTTGCCTCGCTCTTGTCCGCGCAAAGCATGTTTCCCGTGCTGTCCCCCGATGAAATGGCCGGGCATTATTCTGAAAATGAGGTTTCAAAAGCCGTGCGCACCGGGCAGTTGACCGGGCCGAATGGTGCGTGGGAAAAGATCGCCGCAAGGATCACAGCAATCCCTGCCTATGACGCGCAATTCAAGGCGGTCTATCCTGAAATAGGCGCGGGCCGGCCCATCCATTTCACCGACATTTCCAACGCAATTGCGGCCTTTATCAGTGACGAGTGGCGGTCTGACAGCGCCCCCTTTGACGCGTGGCTAAGGGATGAGGCACCGCTGCCCCCCCTTGCCGCCAAAGGGGCCGACTTGTTTTACGGCGATGCAGGCTGTGCGGCCTGCCATTCTGGCCCTTTGCTGACCGACCAGGCATTTCACGCCATGGGCAGCCCGCAACTTGGTCCGGGCAAGGGTGAGCGTTTCGAGTCCACGCAGCGCGACATAGGCCGTGGTCGTGTCACCAACAAAGTGCAAGATACCTATGCCTTTCGCACGCCATCCTTGCGCAATGTCACCGCAACCGCCCCTTACGGCCATGCAGGCGCGCATGCCGACCTGCGCGCCTTTGTGATGTTTCACGCAGACCCCGTGACAGGGCTGGCGGGATACACCCCCCAAGCCCTGCTGACCGATTTTTCCCCGGCCAAGTCAGATTGGACCATCGCCAGCGACCCCGCCGAAATCGACGCTATCAAGCAGGCTGTCCACCAACCCGCACGTCCCTTGAACACGGATGAGGCGGATGCGATCTTGGCATTTCTGGACAGTTTGACCGACCCTACGGCCATCGCGGGGCGGCTTGGCATTCCGGCCTCGGTTCCCAGCGGTCTGCCCATCGACCGCTAACCCCTAATGCGCCCCGGTCAGTTCAATCCGCTTTGCGCAACCACGACCACGCCACCCGCCGCCACCGTTTGCCAGTCACCGACCTGCCCATCCGGCCAGATCACGCGCAGCTCGGCGCTTTGCGCAGCCCCCAGCCCAAAATGCAGCGGCACGGCTTGGCCCGACACATGGCCACCGCCCACCGTCACCTCGCGCGCTTGCACGGCACCATTGGCGCGCAGCTCTACCCACGCACCCACGGCTTGGGTATTTCCACCGACCCCGCGCAATTCCACAGACAGCCAAGCCCCCGTATCCGCGGTCGTACTCTGCCAAATCTCGATCGGCGCGCGGCGGTTCACCACCACGATATCCAACAAGCCATCACCGTTCAAATCTGCCATCCCCGCGCCCCGCGAGCGATCTGACGTGCCAATCCCCGCCATCTCGCCCTTTTCCACAAAGACCCCATCCGCGCCCTGCATCAGCAAATTGTTGGGATCGTGCATCGCATTCGACGGCATCTGATCGACATTGCCCTTGGCGATAAACAAGTCTTCGCGCCCGTCATTATCAATATCGCCAAACTCGGCATGCCAGCCCGTGCTGGGCCTGCCATCATCGCCCATATAGGGCTGGTGCGCATAGGTCCCCATCGCAAAGGGCGCGTTTTCCAGCCGCCCCGCCCCTTTGTTAATTTGCAGCAATTGATCCCCCATAGAGGTCATCATCACCTCGGGCAGCCCATCGCCGGTGATGTCGCGGCTGGCAATCCCCATCCCCCACAGCGAAAAACGCGGCCACTCCGCCTGAGAATAGGGGGCAAGCGGGTTCAGATGCCACATCTCCTCAAACCCGCCGCGCACATAATAATGCCGGTCATTGGAAATGCGCAGATCGGGGGTGCCGTTGCGTTTCCAATCCGAAAACAGCATCGACAGCGCGCAATATCCGGGGCTGATCACGGTTGGCGCGCCGTACCCACCGCCGGGTTTCGGGCGAAAAAGGCTATTGTCATCGCACGCCTCAAACGGCCCATCAGCGCGGGCGCGGTCCACATAATGACCAATGGCAAGGGTCGGCCAGCTTTGCCCCGGCTCCCATGTCGCGGTAAAGGCGGTGGACCATTGATTGCCCGTGGTCAGACCCCATTCGACGGTCGCATCACGAAACGCACACCCCGGCCCCCCTTTCAAAAATACATCCGGGCCAACGCGCAGCACGGCCAAATCCAACAGCCCATCGCCATCAAAATCGAGCGGATAGGCACCCGTAACCCCAGTCAATTCCGGCAACGCGCCTTTGGCAAAGGTAATATCCCCCTGCGGCGCCGTTTCATTCACCAGCAAACTGGCGGGGTTCGTGCCACCTGCCACGAACAGATCGGGCCGCGCATCGCCATTGCAATCCATAATCGCCACACCGCCGCCAACAAAGTGCTCCCACTCGCCGCCATACATCACAGGCGCGGGCAGGCGGTCGGCACGGTTCACAAAGCTAGGATCGGCAAGCGCCCCAGACACTGCAGACGCCGCAAGCGCCCAAACCACAGCAGACAAAGCTTTCATTGCGCCGCAACCTCTCGTGCCGCCCCATCACGATTGCCCGACAGCAGCGCCTCGGTCACCGCCGAAAGTGCCAACGCCGCCGCCCCTTGCGCCCACAGCATATCGCCCCAAGCATGGATCTCTATCGGGGGGCGCGGACGCCCGGTGGCAATGGCAAGGTTGTCCATTTCCGCCAAGGTGTCGGCGGCATAAAGATAGTCATAGCGCATCCGCTCGCCGCTTAGGATAATCAGCGACGGGTCAAACAAGTTCACCACATTCGACAGGCCCACCGCCAAATACCGCCCAGCCCGGCGAAAAATAGACCGCGCAGCGGTGTTGCCGGCCTTGGCATGGTCATACAGGCTTTCCAGCAGCACGTTGATCGACTGGCCATCCTTACCCACCCAATTCAGCGCCGTTGTCGCCTCTCGCGCCAGCGCATAATCTGCGACATACGCCTCTAGGCATCCGCGCTGGCCACAACGGCACAACGCCCCGTCCAGCTGCACCTTGGTATGCCCAAGCTCCATCCCCAACCCTTGCGCGCCACGGTAAATGCGGTGGTTGATCACCACGCCCATGCCCACGCCATGCTCAATCGTGACCACCGCAAAATCCGACAATCCCCGCCCCGCGCCGAACCACAATTCGGCCAGCGTCACCAAGTTCGCGTCATTGTCCACATGCACGGGCAAGCCCAGATGGTCGCGGGCGACATCGGCCAAGGCCACGCCCCGCTCGGCCATCACCGATGACCACATCACCTGCCCGGTGCTGCTGTCGACAAACCCCGGCAAACCAAGCCCAAGCGCAGACAGCGCAGACCGCTCAATCCCGGCCTTGGCGCAAACCTTGTCCAACAAATTCGCCATCGCTTCCAACAGTTGCGGCAGTTCCATCGCTCCGGGGCTGCGCGGGATGGCCTCATTCGCAATCAGATTGCCGGCAAAATCCACAATCACCGCCGTATGCTCTCGGTCCGACAGCTTTATCCCGGCCACCCGGTGCGCGCCCGCCCGCACACCCAATGCCACCGCCGGGCGGCCACGGCCCGCATCACCGTCGCGCGGGGCCACCACCTCTTCCAGCAGGTCCAATGCGATCAATTCTGACACCCCGGTCGTCACTGACGCCGGGCTTACGCCCAATTCCTTGGCCACCTGCACCCGCGCAATCGACCCCGCCGCCCGCACCCTCTCAAATATCTGCTGGCGCAAAGGCCGCGACGATTCGGACAGCGGAGGGATAAGCGGACCGCAACCCGGCGCGGCGTTTGGCGCGAAGTCATTTCGCAGTTGCAGCATAATTAGTTTACTTTCCGAATTAAAAAACACGATTTTCCGCAAAAAACACAGGGCTTCTTGCTGCAGAGCGGCATTTTCACGGGGAAAGTCCGACAATAGCCATAGTGACACCTATTTTTATTTTGACAACTGAATTTATTATCGCCTAGGAATGCACTGTACCGACGAATCCGTCGGACCGGCCTGCAAAAGGTCGATTCCACAGGGAGGAACAACATGCGTAACGCAATTCTGCTGGCCGTTCTGGCAACAACAGGCTTTTCATCGGCTGCATTGGCCGAAGGTAAAATCATCGGCGTGTCTTGGGCAAGCTTTCAAGAAGAGCGCTGGAAGATCGACGAAGCTGCGATGAAAGCGGCCATTGAGGCTGCTGGCGACACCTATATCTCGGCTGACGCGCAATCGTCCTCGGCCAAGCAGTTGACCGATATCGAAGCGCTGATCGCACAGGGTGCAAACGCCCTGATCATCAACGCATGGGACAAAGACGCCATTGGGCCAGCGATTGATAAAGCTGCTTCCGAAGGTATCCCAATGGTCGGCTATGACCGCCTGATCGAAGATGCACGCACCTTCTATCTGACCTTTGACAACAAGGGTGTGGGTTCCATCATCGCAGAAACCGTTATCGGCGTGAAACCCGAAGGCAACTTTGCCATCATCAAAGGTGACCCAGGTGATCCAAACGCTGCGTTCTTGCTGGAAGGCATGATGGAAGTGATCGGCGCGGATGTGAAGTCGGGCAAGATCAAGATCGTTGGCGAAGCATTCTCTGACGGTTGGAAGCCAGAAAACGCGCAAAAGAACATGGAGCAGATCCTGACCGCAAACAACAACGCGGTTGATGCTGTTCTGGCCGAAAACGATGGTATGGCCGGCGGCGTTGTTGCAGCTTTGGCAGCGCAGGGTCTTGTGATCCCTGTTGGCGGTCAAGACGGTGACTTGGCAGCGATCAACCGCGTTGCGCGTGGCAGCCAGACCGTTTCGGTTTGGAAAGACTCGCGCCAACTGGGCAAAGCTGCTGGCGAAATCGCCGCTGCTTTGGCTGGCGGCACTGCATTGGACGCCATCGACGGCGCGTCCAAGTTTAACGGTGGCGAGAAAGGGGTTGAAATGAACGCAATCCTGCTCAAGCCAACACCGATCACCAAAGACACGCTGAACCTTGCGATTGACGCTGGCCACATCACCAAAGAGATGGCTTGCGAAGGCGCAATGGCAGGCGTTGCCGCTTGCGAGTGATCGCTTGAACCCCCTCCGGCACCGCCCCCCGCGGTTGGTGCCGGACCTTTTTTCCCTGAATAGGTTTATGGATTTTGTACGGCACCTTGGGCGCGCCCCAAGTCGGTTGCCTGCACCCCATTCCCCCCTTTTATAGCGTTGGACCCGGATATGACCGATACATCCACCCCCCAAAAAGACCAAAACGCCTCTTTCATAACCCGGTTTTTGCGTGCCACCGAAATTGACACCCGCCTGTTGGGAATGATCGGGGCGTTAATGCTGATCTGGTTTGGGTTTCACTTTTACGGTGCGATCTTCGGGAATGGCGGGTTTTTCCTGACGCCCCGGAACCTATGGAACCTATCGGTCCAAACCTCCTCGATCGGGATTATGGCCACGGGCATGGTGCTGGTGATCGTCACGCGCAACATTGACCTATCGGTTGGCGCGATTCTGGGTCTGACAGCGATGATCATGGGCTTGACGCAAGTTAATATCTTGCCGCAATACCTCGGCCTCGGCAGTCCCTATATCTGGATTATCGCGGTGATTGTCGGCATGACAGCAGGTGCCGTCATCGGCACATTCCAAGGCTGGTTGATCGCCTATCGCGACATCCCGGCCTTTATCGTCACGTTGGGTGGCCTTTTGGTTTGGCGCGGCTGTGCGTTCTTGGCTGCAGGCGGCCGCACGATTTCCCCGGTAGATCCCAACTTTGCCCTTTTGGGCGGTGGCCCTTACGGCGCCGTCGGTGAAACCGGCAGCTGGATCGTTGGCCTTTTGGCCTGCGCAGGCGTGATCTGGATGTTGCACGCGGGGCGCAAACAACGGATTGAGCATGATTTCAAACTTCGCCCAATATGGGCCGAGGCATTCTTGGCCGCGGTCGGTTGCGGCGCGATTATCGGCGCCGTCTTACTGGTCAACGCCTATCCTTGGCCCATCGGCATCGTGAACGCTTATGCCCGCGCCAATAACATCACCGTCCCACCCGAAGGTATGTTCATTAGCCACGGCTTTGCCATCCCGGTCCTGATTTTGGTGTCCGTGGGCATCTTGATGACGATTTTGATGACCCGCACCCGCTTTGGCCGCTATGTGTTTGCCATCGGTGGCAACCCCGAGGCGGCAGCGCTGGCAGGCATCAACACCAAATGGATGACGTTGAAAATCTTTGCCCTTATGGGTATGCTGGCAGGGCTTGCAGGCGTTGTGGCCTCGGCCCGCCTGAACTCGGCCACCAACGCTTTGGGCGTGTTTGATGAGCTTTATGTCATCGCGGCAGCCGTCATTGGCGGCACCTCACTGGCTGGCGGTATCGGCACAATTTACGGTGCCATCCTTGGCGCGCTGGTGATGCAAAGCTTGCAAACTGGGATGGTTCTCATCGGGTTTGATACTTCAATCCAACAAATCGTCGTCGGCTCTGTGCTGGTCGTCGCTGTCTATCTCGACAACCTCTACCGCAAAAAAGTGAAGTGAAAGGGAACGCCATGACCACTAAGGGAACTCCTCTGGTCGAGATGCGCGATATCTCGATTTCTTTCGGCGGGATCAAGGCCGTTGACCGTGTGACGATTGACCTACACCCCGGCGAAGTCGTGGGCCTTTTGGGCCACAACGGTGCCGGTAAATCAACGCTGATCAAATGCTTGTCAGGTGCCTATCAGGCCGATGCGGGGCAGATTTTGATCGATGGCAAACCTGTGTCCATCAACAACCCTCGTGATGCCCGTGCGCAAAACATTGAAACGATTTACCAAACCCTCGCGCTGGCCGATAACCTTGATGCCGCGTCCAACCTGTTTTTGGGCCGCGAAATCATCAGCCCCTTGGGCTTTGTGAATGACAGCAAGATGGAGGCGGAAACCCGCAAAATCATGCACCGGCTGAACCCAAACTTCAAAAATTTCAACGTGCCGGTATCGGCTTTGTCAGGCGGGCAGCGCCAATCCGTGGCCATCGCGCGCGCGGTCTATTTCAACGCGCGCATCCTGATCATGGACGAACCCACAGCCGCCCTTGGCCCACAAGAAACCGAAATGGTGGCCGAGTTGATCCAAGAACTGAAGAAACAAGGCCTTGGAATTTTCCTCATCGAACATGACATTCAAAACGTGATGAAACTGTGCGACCGCGCCTCGGTTATGAAAAACGGCCAGCTGGTCGGCAGCGTGAACGTAGATGAGGTGACGGATGAAGACATCCTCAGCATGATCATCTTGGGCAAGAAACCGGAAAAGGCCGCCTAATGTTCATCGGCCTTGATCTTGGGACCTCTGGCCTAAAGGGCATTTTAATAGGCGCAGACCAAACCGTGTTGGCCGAGGCGACAGCACCCTTGACCGTGCAGCGCCCCCACGATGGCTGGTCCGAACAAAGCCCCGCCGATTGGATTGCCGCCGCTGAACTGGTGATGGACAAGCTGTCAGCCCACGGGCTGGAGTCTGTGCGCGGCATCGGCCTGTCGGGCCACATGCACGGCGCCACCTTGCTGGACCGCGCGGATGAGGTGATCCGGCCATGCATCCTGTGGAACGATACCCGTAGCGCCGATGAGGCCGCGGAATTGGATGGCGACCCGATGTTTCGGCGCGTCACCGGCAATATCGTCTTTCCCGGTTTCACCGCGCCCAAACTGATGTGGGTGCGAAAACATGAGCCGCAAAATTGGAACCGCGTGGCAACAGTTTTGCTGCCCAAAGACTATCTGCGCCTGTGGTTGTCAGGCGAACATGCGGCCGAAATGTCAGACGCCGCCGGGACAAGCTGGTTTGACACCGGCGCGCGCGATTGGTCCGATGACTTGCTGGCCACCACCGGCCTTGCCCGCGAAAACATGCCGCGTTTGGTCGAAGGGTCGGAGGTGTCCGGCACCCTGCGCACCGCTCTTGCCACGCGCTGGGGTTTGCCTGCGGGCGTGGTGATTGCAGGCGGGGGTGGCGATAACGCAGCCTCGGGCGTCGGCGTCGGCGTGGTGCGTGCGGGTGAGGCGTTTGTGTCCTTGGGCACATCGGGCGTGCTGTTCGCCGCCAATGCAGGCTATCAACCCAGCCCGGAAACGGCGGTGCATACGTTTTGCCACGCGCTGCCCAAAACATGGCACCAAATGGGCGTGATCTTGTCGGCCACGGATTCCCTGAACTGGTACGCAGGGCTGGTGGGGGAAACCGC
>CBDTUV010000007.1:0-23341 GCA_965363575.1 uncultured Pseudorhodobacter sp.
GCATGATCAACGATTATCTGGCCGCCTTGGCCTTGGAAAACCGCGACAAGATTATTGCCCGCAGCCAACGCATCACGCGCGGCAATTTGGCGATTTTGGATACATGGATCGCGGCAGAACCGTTGATGTCCTACTACAAGCCCGCCTCAGGCACGACCGCCTTGCTGCGCTATCATTTCGACATGCCAAGCCAAGAATTTTGTCTGCGCTTGCTGCAAGAAACCGGCGTGATGCTGACACCCGGGTCCGCGATGGAAATGGAGGGCTGGTTACGCATCGGCTATGCCAACAGTCCTCAGGTTTTGCAGGACGGTTTGGCACGGCTTAGCGGGTTTCTGGCCAAACTGGACGCCGAACGCAGCTAAATGTTTAGTCGCAGCATCTGGTGGGTCGGATCAATGGTGACACTTTTCAGTTCAGACATCCCTTGATCGTTCCGTTGGCCGGTTGGCATTTTCCCGACCAGCGCATCACCGTCTTTGAACATTTTCACAGGCCGCGGAAATTGCTTTTGCCAAGTGTAGACCAACTTGGGGCTGCCGACCCGAACGCTCAGTCACCGACCGCCTAAACGCTTTTACGATCTTGGTTCCGGACATATCGCTCAGCTTGCTTTCCAAATCACCAAGCAAAGCGACCATAAATCCAAGCGCTAGTCACCTAACAGCCTGCGCAGGGCGCGGGTCGCCTCGGCCTCCAAAGCCTCTTGTGCCCGGCGTTTTGCGGCAGCCTCTAGGTTTTCGCCCTCTTGTCGCTGAATACCCAGCTCCTTTTCCAACTTGGCCTTAACACGGGCTTCTTCGGCCTTTGCTTTTTCCTTTAAAAGCGCTTTTTCCTCGGCCAAATTCTGATCAATCAACGCATTCAGATCCAATCTAAACTTTGGCTGGGACCAAGCGCCCGAAATGATCACAGGCACGGTCACGCCGCCACTTCCATCCTCTTTGGCCAATGCTGTTGCGGTCAATCGGTAGTCCAGATCCCTCGCGCCGATCCCCACACGCCCTTCTCCCTTGGCGCTGACATAAGGTGCCGTAAAGCGCAGGTCATCGTTGCGCAAAACGCCATCTTTCATCGTAAATGACCCGGTTATTGCGTCAAAAATAGTTTTTTGCCCTTCGCCAACATAGCCTATGTCAAGCGTTCGCAGCATCCCCACCAGATCTAGGCCCAGAAGCTCTCCTTTATCAAACTTCAGATTGCCCGATCCCGACAACGACGCCATGATCGCAGCCATGTTGTTACCGACGCCCAAAAACTTCACGCTCATATCACCGGTGCCGATCAAACGGTCAAACTTGGCCACCGCTTGCAAGAACGGCTGCATCGCCACATCCGACGCTTTCAAATCGCCACCCACCGACAACCCGCCCCGCCCGTTGATCACGAAACTACCAGCGAGATTGCCGCCATAGGCCTGCAATTCGCGCGCTTCAATGACCATGCGCGCGCTATCGAGCGTGATGAGCAAGCGCGTTCGCCCCAACTGCGCACGCCCCATATCAATGCTGTCCGCTGACAGGCTCACCGCGGCATCCAAGCCAGCAAGCGCGCTTACATCAATCGGCGCGCGTGACCAACCTGGCGTAGGCGCGACAGCATTGCCAGTGCCGGCCCCTGCAACTGGTGGAGCCGCACTGCCCCCAGCAACGCTTGCAAGGTTAAGTGCGCCCGCCATGATTTTGGCCGTAAGTTTTGGGCGGGCCCGGTCAAACGTCATATCAAGATCACCGGACAGCCGATTGCTGTCCAGCACAATGGTTCCATCACGCAGGTGAAAAGAGCCGGCATTGGTCAGGGTCATCTGTCCCGACAGTTTTCGTGTCTCTGCTCCCAAACCTTGCGGCAGTGACGGGGAAGTTTGCCCCGCGAGTGTTGCGACTGCCGAAAGGTCAGATAGATCCGCCGTCAGCGCACCTTCGGCCACCAAAGGCATCGTGCCCATCCGGCCTTTAAACGTGAAGGATGATCCGCCTACCTCCGCGTTCCAGTCTCCATCGCCAACCATACCTGACACGAATTGATCAAATCGCGCCACCCGCCCTGCGACTGCAACCTTTACCCCATCCTTCAGTGCCGACAGGGTCAACGTCGCCGGTCCTGTAAAATCGGGCACCTTGGCCTCAGCTTCGATATTGCCCAAATTGACGCGCGCGCCTGTGCCGTGATCCACAAACAAAACAGAACCATCCTTGATTGCGCCATAATCCAGCGTTATCCGCCGCGACTGCGCAATAGGATCTGTAGGTGCCATAGTGCTGTCTTGTGCAGGTGCCGCCGCCTGCACAATCTCCCAATTTCCAACGCCATCTTTGCGGCGTTCAAGGATGATTTGCGGCTGTAGCACTTCAATCATGGTGACCTTCAGGTCGCCGCCAAACAGCGATGCCATATCCACCCCGATCGCAAGCCCTTGCGCCTCCAGCATCGGGCCTTCGCGTGACCAGTCTGCATTGGCAATTCGGACCAGCCCGGTTTTGACCCCCAACACGGGCCAGACCGTCGGATTGACCTTACCCTCAATCGTCAGTGTTCGGCCGGTCGCCTTGAAAAACTGTGCCGTAGCAATGCTCGCCACCTTCTCGGACGGGATCAGAAAGACCAGTGCCACCAACACCACGGCCAGCATTAAAAGCCCTGAAGCTATCCGAACAATCCACCGCATAGGGCAACCTCCACTACTCTCCTTGAAACCTATCGTCGCATCGTGATTTGGGCAACAGTGGCAGATCGAAAAATCATATTCGGAGTGGGCACCCAACGCGCGGACCCAAAAGGTGCAATTCTTGCGCAACCTTCCCCGCTGCATCGTCACTTGAGTGTGTGCAGGGAACTGCGTCCAATCCGCCCCCCCACATGCTTTTCAAACCCATTGCTTCATGCGACCCGAATAGAGCGCCATCATTGTTAGCCGTCGCATCTGCTTATGGCTGAACCATCCGGCACTTTATCCTACCTTGCCAAGTCAGGTTTTTGCGCTCCAACCTTCACTCCATCGTACCCGGTATGGGGCCAATCGGCTGAAAACTCGTGCTTGGCCTGAACGCATGGCCACCCGTTCCGCCCGCTTGAACCAAAAGCGTCAGCTCATTTATATGCAGTAGAAAATCCTTTGACAGGTATTGCGGCTGACCGTGGGCAATTTCGCGTGCCATTTCGGCCACCCCGACAAGCTTGTCTTGGGCATAAACTTCGCGTCGGCGCAGCCATTCAATAAGTCGTTGCGGCAGCGACGGGCGGCGCAACTGGCTTTTTCTGACCGCATCGGATTTCCAGTTTTGCGCCAACTTCAACCGCCGTCCACCAATACCGAACAAACGGCCAAGCAGCGGCAGGTTGCGGATGGTCCTGAACTTGCGCGCGTTCAGGCTGAGTGGGGTATAACGCTCAAGATAAACGGGGCAGCGAAACTGGCGATAGGTGTCAGAAACCAACTCTCCCTCCCGCCCGATGATGCGCATTTTATGATCGCGCGGGGCGACCACACTACAGGTAATACGCGCACTCGCCCCACCCGCAAAATGCAAACAGGCCACAGAATAATCCGGGGTTCCAACGCGTGATGGCAGGCCTGCAGTCTTATCCTCAATCAATTCGCTGGAAAAGGCGGTGCCCGAAATCACCGGCCCCAAAAGCCCGCAAATCCAGACAAGGTGATAGCCGATATGTTCATAGGTGCAGCCTTCCAGGATTTCATCCTGCAAGGGCCAAGGCGCGCCAGTCGGGCTTTTGACCTTTTCAAATTGCATCAGGTGGATCGGGCTATCGTCAAGTTCCGCATAGATCAGCAAGGGCTTGCCAATCGCGCCATGTTCCACCGCGCGAAAAATCGTGCGGATGCTGTCGGCAAAAATATTTGACGGCGCTGCATATAGCCGTTTGCCATTCGCCTCCGCGATCTGAAACAACTCTTGCGATTGGGCAAGGCTTTTGGTCAGCGGCTTTTCGGAAAAAACGTGTTTACCCGCCTCCAGCGCCTGTTTGCTGACCATATAATGGGCGGCAATCGGCGTCAGGTTGATGATCGCCTCAACTGATGGGTCGGCCAACACGGCCTCAAAACTGTCATAAGTTTCAAAGCCGTAATGCGCTTTGATGCGGCGCATGCGGTCGGGGTTAATATCAAAAACCCCGGCGATCTTCAGCTCGCTATGGGCCTGAACCGTCCGCATGTAGATGTCAAAGACAAAGCCGCAACCGATAAATACAATGTTCATATGGACTTGCCTCTTGGGTCAATGATTGCGCGCCGTGGCGATGGCGGCCAGCAGGTTGGCTATTTTGGTCGTGCCGATCAGCGGCAGGGCCACGTCATGGCGCGCGATCATCTGCGCGATGCGAGTCTGGGCATAATCACCGGGGTCAACCGCACCCGAAATGGCCTGCGGCCCACCCAGTATTTCGCGGGCAATTACAGCCACACCGCGCGCTGCGGCCAGCGTGACCACAGGATCAAACACAGTCTCATTCGGGCGCAGCGGCACTTGCAACACCTGCACCCGCGGATCGGCCAATGCCGCCATTCCCGCCGCAACATCATCGACCGACACCCCTACCATCCCGATTTTACCCGCCGTTTGCGCAATTTCCAGCGCGCCAATAGCATCGCCCCGCAGCAGCACTTCCGCCTCAGGGCTATGCAGAAAGAAAACCTCGATACGAGGGCGGTTCAATCGCCGCAGGCTTGCCTCAAGGCTGTTGCGCAGAAAATCGGGGTGCCAGCAGGTCGGCATGGGTTTGGCGCGCACCGTCGTAACAGCCTCTCTCGCTTTACTTGAGCGCTGCACCAGCCCCCGCAGCACGCCTTTCACCGGCACCAAAAGCCGCTTCTTCCAATCCAGATACTTGCCCGCCTTGGAACAAATGATGCAATCATCCCTCTGCCCAATCACCTCGGCCAAAAGTCGTTCGCTGTCACCTTGCCCATAGATGTTGGACGTATCGAAAAAGCGCAGCCCTTCGGCCAAGGCACGCTGCAACAACAGGCGGGCGTCATCCTTTGACGGGCCGTTGACCGATCCGATACGACTGCATCCCAAACCGATTTTTAACGTTTTGGGGGGCAATAAGTTGGGGCCAAAGGGTGCGTGCATAGACCTACTTTCGAGCAAGAGATTGCAAAAGCTGCAACAGTTCATGGCCCGTTTGCCCCGCGTCCTGCGGGGCTGGGCCGTGGCCAATCCACGTAAGCAAACCATGCCTATTTTGGTCAGCGCCAATCTGGGAACCAGCAAGCGGGCTTGGGTGCAAAACTATGCTATTGGCCGGATCAAGCCTGCCATAGCGGTTGGCACAAACCGCAAGCGAAGGGCGATTGGCGTTAACCCCAAAAAGCACGCAAACCCGCGATTGCAGCCCCAAACTGGCATGGCGCAGCGCAAAGCCGCCTTGGTCTGCCGTGATTTCCCATGTTGCCGGGATCAACCAGCGCACCTGCCCACGCCCCATGCCTTCCCAATGATCGGCGACCAACCATCCCAAATCGGGCCAATGGCGCACCGCACGCGCGACCCTGCCCGGGCCTGACGAGAACTTACCCGCCAGCGTGTGGGGGTCCAGCAACGAACTGTCAAAAAACGATGCCTGCGCCAGATTGGCCACCTTGAACGCGCCAAAGAATTCCACAGGCTCATGGCCAACCCAGACCGGCCCGTTATGCGCCGCCGCACTGCGTTCGCGCGCCCGGTGAGGGCCGGTATTATACCGCGATGTACCCGGATCAACGATCAGCCGCGCACCGCCAAGCGACAGCTCGATTGCCAAAAAATCGGCATGCCCATGGCCGGGGTTCCAAGCGGGTCCAAGCGGGCCTGCATCCATCAGGCAAACATCATCGCCTTGCGCAAGCCGCCCATAACCACCCTGCGGCAAAATACTGCGGCCATCGGGCGGGCGCGGGCCTGTCCAAACCGGCACCTCACCGTGCCAAGCATCATTGAACAGCGCCACCTCGCCATCCGGATGGCACAGCAGCGCAAACGCTGCGCGCGCCGCTTGCGCACGTTTGCGCAACAAGGTTTGCAGTGGCGGTGACAGAAACGGCGTCTCGGCCATCACAGCCAAAGCAACCATGCTCAGCCCTTGGTACATGGGTGAGCGTTCGACTTGCGTCCCATCCTCGGCCACCGTTTGCGCCACAAGATGCGCAACCCAATGCTCAAGCTTTTTGGCAATCGCAGGCGGGACACTTTGCGCATGGCTGAAATACAGACACAGTGCCGCAAGGTTGCGTTCCAGATGGTTGTTACACAATTCATGCTCAATATTATCCAGCACAAATGCTACGTTAAGGCGCAGGAACTCTGCCAGCGTTGCCTTGGAACCCGCGTCCAGCCCGCCCTGCGCTTGCCCCAGCACAAGTCCTGCACTCAGCGCAAGAATGCGGTGAGACGCGGCATAGGGAAACCAAAACCCCTTGAATGCACCCTTGGCCGCCATGTCACTATGCTCTCGCGCGTGCAGCGCCAGCGTGGCGGCAAGCCTGTGTGCGTCTGCACCGCCCTCCGTCAAAAGCGGGCAAAGAAACCCCATATGCGCCAGCTTCACGCGCCACATCTGATGGTCGCCCTCGGCCGAAATATGATGCGCCCAGTCGATCTGCTCGGTATTTTCAAATGCCACGCTGCGACCGTTAAGCGTAACGGTGCCACCCGCAAGCCCCGGCACCATCGCGCGGTATTCGGCATTGTAGAAGGCAGCAACCGCGGCAAGGCCCGGCCCCGGTGACGCCACCCCAAAGGCCAACAGCGGCAACCTGCCCTGCCGTCCAGCGATGCGGTTGCGGTAGGCCTGTGGCATGCGCGGCACCAGCCAATTGCGCAGCATGCGGCGCAGCATGAACAGACCCATCCGAGGGGTCAGCCTTTGGGCCGCGCGCATTAATGCGAAAAGGTGGCGCAGCCCCGTCATGCCACCTGCCCTTTATCCCGACCATGCAACAAGGGTACCCGCACAGCCAAGGCGCCGACCGAAAAGATGACCACAACATACCAGCTTTGCGGGTCAACAAAGGCGGAACCTGCATACCAAACGATACAAGCACAGACCAGACTGCGCCACGGTGTCATCACCCCAACGCCCCGCAGCAACCGGGCGGTCAAAGCCAAAAGGATCGCGCCCCCGACCAGCCCCAGATAAATCCACATCCACCAAAACCCGTTTGACATCAGGTCTGCGGCACTCAGCGGCCCGTACCACGGAAACAGGCCAAACGCCCCGCTTTCGTTCCAGACCCTGACGATGATGTCATAGACGGCATCATTCTGCCCGATGCCGAAACCATAGATCGGGAACGCCGCCAAGGCATCAAAGCCCACAATATGGGCCGAACCGATCCGGCCAAAGAAACTGCCGCTGGACAGGTGAAGCCCCGCCGTCTCGCCCGCCAGTCGGAATAAAGTCTCTGCGCCCACCAACGCCATCAGCAAAGACCCTACCAGCAGCATGGCCAAAACCGCAGCCTCACGCAGGTTTCGCGGCCAGAAATGCCAAACCATCAAGGCGGCAACATAAAACCCCGTCTTAAAACTGGGCACGACAAAGAAACTGATCGCAAGCATGGCCCCCAATTGCAGGAACGACCGCCACTTGCCGCGTTGCTTGTCCAACATGAAAACCATCACAACCAACGATGACAAAGTATCCGCCAGAAACGATGGTTCACTTGCGAAAACCGTGGTCCGCACCCGCCCATAAAGCTGTAGATCGCGATCTTCAGCGGCATAGACGAAACGGCCGCTGCCCGCATAAAACCAATCGCGAACCTGATCAAAAAACCCTTTCAGAAACAGACTTTCGGCCAAGGCCAACACAATCATCACGATCCAGAGCATCGTCAAAACGCCGCGCAGCCTGTCCGATTTGATCAGCCCAAGTGCAAAGATCATCGCCAAAGCCCCGGTGATCGACGCGGTCAGTTGCAGAATGCTTGTGACCGACGCGCCATAACCCGCCCCTCCCCCCGCCAAAGGCTGCAGGACCACAAAGCCAATCAACAGCGCATACATCCCACCGATTTTACGCAAAATTACCGGTGCAAACCAAAGCGCCATCACCCCCGAGGCCGCAAGCATCAGATACATCGGCACCAAAATACCGCCATTGGCATACAGCGACAGCCGAAGATGCGCGCCGATGATATAAACCACCGTCAACCCAAGGATCAGCCGCTCTCGGCCAAGCCCCAAGCGATTGCCAGAACATCCTAAAAGACTGGTTTCTGTCGCCATCGAGGCGCGTGTCATTCTCGCCCCCTTTGGGCCATAGCAAGCCCCCAAAGCACCGCGCCCGATACAGCGCTGATGATCAACGCGGTCGCAATGGCGCCTTGGATTTGAAAGGCAGAAATCAACACGACCCCCAGCCCGATGCGCAGGGCGGTCATCACGCTTTGCGTTGTGGCCTGCACCATGGCCCGGTCCGAAGACATGAATATCTCTGCCCCAAATTCGGCAACACCGCGCAACAGCGGCAGCGCGCCCAGCACCGGCAAGATCTGGGCCAGCCCTTCAAACCCCGGTCCAAAAATTCGGGCGGCCACAGGGGCCAGCAGCCAAAACGCAAACCAAACCACCAGCCCATACGCGATCACAACCGGCAAAAACCTGCGCGACATGCGGTAGGCGGCATCACTGCCCTCGGCGCCCGCGCGAAACAGCCGCGCTTGCACCAAAACCCGCAAGGCGCGCGGCACCATCGCTGCCCCGTCCATCAAGCGCGCGGCAATAGAATAAACCGCAACCATCGCCGGACTGCCAAACAGCCCCAAAAACAGCTTGTCCCCCTCGCTTTGCAGCGCAAGGTTCAGCCACGTCATCGAAAAACCAACCCCATTGCGATAGTCGAACCGCGACAGCGACAAGGGGCTTGGCCCGATGATCCGGCGCACGATTGCAAGGACAATGCCCAGCACGCAAAAGCTCGCTACAGCATAAAGGCCGGCAAAAACCGCCAGCCGTTGGTCCGGCGCGACAAGCACCGTCAGCAAACACACAAGCGCTCGCGCAATCGGCATCAGGCAAATCAAGAGCGCCGCGCGCACCTGCTCTTCGCGTGCGATGAACAGCGACCAGCTGGTGGTCAAGATGCGGGCCGCCAGCAGGTCGGCACTGGCCACCGCCACAATCACCCATACCGGGATTTCCCCATCCGTTACATACCAAGCCCCCGCCACCACCAACGGCAACAGCAACGGAAACGTTGCCAAAGACATTGCCTGCGCTTGCCCAAATGCCTGCGCCGCCCGCGCCCCGTCACGCGACACTTCGCGCATCACAAGGCCACCTGCGCCAAATCCGATAAAGGACGAGCCGATAACAGCAACCGCCACGATCAGAAAAAAGCTGCCCGTGGTTTCCGCACCAAGAATGCGCGCCGCGATGATGAAATAAACCAATTGCAAAAATGTGGGGCCGGCCTGCCCGACCAATGCCCAGAAAAACCCTCGCGCGCGGCCGGGGCCAACGCTCGCAAGCAGCTGTCTGATCCGGGATTTGACAGGCATCGTCAGACCAACACTTCGCTGTCACGCTCGGCCACCGCGCGCATGAACGCCGCAGCTCGGCTTTGCCACGCAAATTTGCTGGCGCAATCAGCAAAGGCCCGCTCGTGCAACTGGTTCAGCCGGTCCGTATCGTCAATCACCTCCAGCACCATCTGCAACAGCGCCGCAAGCGTAGGCGCACCCAAATATCCCGAACCATGCGGCGTTGGCAGCCCGTCAATGGCCCCTGCCAAGCCAACGATCGGCAGCCGCCCAAACACATGCGACAAAAGCCGCATCTTGAACCCTCCACCGACCGTATCGGCAATCAACCCCATTCTGGCCGAGGCAATCAGCGCGCCCATATCCTCCACAAAACCAAGGACCTGTGCCTTTGGGTACAGCGTCTGAATTTGGCGGCGCAAGTCATCTTCCATATCGCCCGCAATCACCGTTTCAATGCCAGCCGCGCACAGTCGGCTATAGGAAATCGCCAACCAATCCAGCAAGATCTGGCGCTTTTGCTCGGATTTACGCCCCCCCAGCAGCAGCACCCTGCGCGGCGTGTCCGGGTCAATGTGGCGCGAGGCCGTGACAGGGCCGTTATAGCCCGGCGCAAAGGGCAAATACTTGCGCGCCCCCACGATCTTGCGGAACGGCACCAGATCGGCGGTGTTGATTACCGTGACCACATCGCAGTCCCGCAGCAAGGCCTCCTCACTATGCTTTACCTTTTGCAAATCCCGTGCAGCCAGCATCCGTTTGACCGGGCCAAGCCGGTAAGAGCCATATTTACCAGCCCGAGTCGGGTATTCATGCTCATGCGAAACATACACCAATCGCGTGGCAGGCCGGGTGCTGCGATAGGCCAAGGCCTGCGGCAAAGCATGCGCAAGCCCAAGGTTATCAAGCACGATGACATCCCATCCTTGCGTCAAAAGCAGCGCAAGTTTGACCCGAAATTCGCGGGTCGCCCCTTTCCACGCGATCAACGGCCAGCGCGACAAAACAGACCCCGCCCGCCCCGACCGTTGTGGCCCGACACACTGCCAGTCAATGGATGGGCAATCAATGGATGGGCAGTCGATGGATGGATCAGACCGATACACCGCCCCATTGTCAGCACAAAGCACCGTCAATTCACTCAAAGGGGCCAGCGCTTCAATGATGCCACGCGAATAAACGGCATCGCCAGCGGTGGCGGGGGGATAAGGATAAACCTTGGCAAGATACAGAATGCGCGGCCCGACCCTTGGCTGCGCATTTGTAAGATGAAACTCGTGTGCCATGCAGATTGAACCCATCAAAGCTTAACGCGACTTAGCCGGGGCCCACGTCACCACCACTTGGCCGCGCATCGCCTTGAACACCCCAATTTGTGTCGCGACCAACGCCAGAATAATTTCCGCAATCGCCCCCAATGTACCCGTTTTGGCCCGAAACCCCATCACGGCCGCCACCAGAACAGCACACAAACCAAGCCCCGCCACCAACCATGAAACCGACAGCGCCAACCCAACAAACGCCAGCGCGCCCATCATCAAGAACAGCCCCCCAAACCAACGCAGCACCTTGTGCGAGACATATTTGAACACATCAATCGCCGCCATTTTCCCAAGCTTTGGCGCAAGGTGCCGGTGCGTGTGATAGGCTCGCGCGGCGATCCGCATCTTGCGGCGAAACTCCTCAGACCGGGCTGACACGAGGCGTTCATAGGCAACAACATCCTCGACCTTGATCAGCCGCTTGCCTGCAAACACCACAGCCATAGACACGGTCATATCGTCCAGAACCGTGTCAGGAAAACTGGGGTACAGTTCGCGCCGAACTGAAAAGATCGACCCATCCGCGCCCATCACATTGCCACTGCGCGACTCGGCGGCTTTGATCCGCTCCTCCAGCCGCCAATACAAACCACCCACAGATGCGGTGGCAGACGCCCCCTCGCCCAGATATTTCAGCGTGCCACACACGCCCCCCACATTCGGATCACCGTACCATGCCATCAGATTGTCCAGCGCCGCCTCATCCAGCAGCACATTGGCATCGGTGAACACAAGGATGTCACCCTGCGCCTGTGCCGCCATCCGCTTCATCCCATGCGCCTTGCCGCAGCGACCCGCCCCGCGCAAAACCGTCACCAAATCAGGCCGCGCTTCAAGCTGCGCGCATGTGTCATCCGACGACCCGTCGTCATATGCCAGCACCTCCAACTCTGGATAGCGCGCTTTCAGCCTCGCAATGTTGCGCAGCTTTTCCGCGATCACCTGTCCTTCGTTAAAGGCACAAAACATCATCGTGACGCGGCCGCGATGCCCGATGTTCCGCGCAATCGGTTTTGTCGGCAAAAAGCGCAAGATCAGGGGGAAACCCAGATAAGGGTATAAAACAAGACCACCACACCCCACAAGGATCGTCCATAAAATAAGTGTCATTATAACTACCCAGAGGTGATTTTAAGGTTTTGCAAATTAACCTAAAGTGACGTTGGCTAAATAAGGACTTGTGTCAAGGTTTGTCACAGAATTAGTCGTGAAAAAACCCAACACGGGTAACTCGGCCTCTTAACGCTTGAAGAACACTCCTGCCTTTTGGCCGCACGCAGCCACCAGCGTTCGGTGCGGTTAACCAATATTAGACATTTGCAGACAGGTTTTGGGCACGAACCCTCAGCCAAGGGGGCGACCGCTACCCATCAAATCAGGAGATCCGATATGAGCAACCCTTTCGATTCCCGCAGCGCAAACCTAAGCGGCCCCGCACGCGATATCGTGCCCGTGACCCCAAGCGATACTGTCGACCTGACCGATGTTGCCTTGGCGCTTTATATCGCGCGCGGCGGGTTTATCAGCCTGTTGACCGAACGCAACCAAACCCGTCTGGTTGAGGTTGCAGATTATTCAATCCTGCCCGTCGCAACCCGCCGCGTGAATGCAACAGGGACCACGGCCACGGGGATCCATGCGCTGGTGATTACATGAGAATTGGAATCGGAACGGGGGTTACATCCCCCCTTAGCCTTGGGGCAAGGCGAGCACCGGGAAACCTGTTCAAGGCGGCCGATACCGGGTTCTGGTTCGACCCATCCGTGGCCAGCACCTTGTTCCAAGATGACGCTGGGCTGGTCCCAGTGACAAGCCCGATGCAGCCCATCGGGCGCATGCTTGATCGCAGCGCAAAGGGGCGCCACGCCAGCCAGACGACCGCATCCGCGCAACCCAGCTTTGCCCGGATGCCCCAAGGCGGACGGCGCAACAGATTGCCCAACAGCGGCAATACCGGCGCGGTTCTGGGCGTGATCGGCGCGGGCGGCGCATCACCTGTGGGGCGCGACGCATCCTCAGGCCTGACGCGCACGATTGTGGGCTTTGGCGATGTGGCTGGCATGCCTTATTTCGACATTCGGTTCACAGGCACCTTGTCCGGCGGCATGTTCGTGAACCTTGCGGAAACCACAGGCGTGCCTGCCCTTGGTGGCCAAACCTGGATCACATCGGCCCATCTGCAAGTCATCGGCGCGGTCACGGGGGTCGATGCCATCACGATGATCCAGTCAACCCGACTGGCTGGCGGCACGCTAAAATTCACTTACAGCGCTGTTTCCATCGGCTTTCCCACCACACTTAGCCGGTTCTCCACCGTTGCAACGCCCCTGTCAAATGCGGATGGGGTGGCGGGAAATGTCGCCTTCATGCTGCCCTATCTTCGGCTCAACTGCATCGGGGCGGTGAATATTACGGTACGCATCGCAGGCACGCAGGCGGAACGCGCCACCGCCACGACCGCCCTACAGGTTGTCCGCACGGCGACCGATATTACTGAGGCTGGCCTGCCAAGTCGTTTTGCATTGCTCAATGATCTGGTTGATGACGCGATGACCGTCACCTTGGCTGCAGGCAGCTATACGGTGGCATTTGGCGATGATAGCGGTGTGACGGTTCTAACCAGCCAAGCGCTCTCTGGGGCCTACACCATCCCCGGCCCCGCCCGTCTGTACGGTGCGGTCGCGATTAACCGGGCGCTGAACGCCCGCGAAACCGCCAGCCTTACGGCTTGGCTAAACTCACGGAGGCCATGATGCAGGCGCCAACTGCGACACTTTGATTGCGGATCCGCCCAAGGGCCGCACCTCAAGCATTTGGTCCGCTGCGTTTTCGACGGGCTTCTAGCACCGTTGGAACGGGCGGATCAAAGCCAAGTTTACCAATCAACACATTGTTTTTATGTATATTGCAAATCACATACAGGCCCGCGCACCCATCTTGATCGCTTGGGTTCCGCTGATGGTGATCACGCCCATCGTCGTCTGCCGCGCCTCTTTGATAAACCACGCCCGCATTGCAGCAGGATAGTGATCGGCCATCACTCGCGACCAATATTCAAACTGATCCGGTGCCAGTGACACACCGTAATATTGCGATTGCGGTCCATGAAACCCAAGCCGCGATGACCCTGCCACACAAGCATTGGGCAAGCCCAACAGCATTGTGCAGGCCGAGGTACATCGCCCCCTGATCTCAACCCGCGTGCCCGCCAGCCGCAACTGCGCAATCTCGCGCAAGCGGCTTTCTACCGACCCACCCGGATCATTTCTGACTATTTTAATTGCCTGCGCCTGCGCGGTATCTGCCCCGCCCAAGCCCAGCAAAGACAAAGCCACAACCGCACATCCACGACGGATGCGCGCAGCCAAGATACACGCAATAGAAAACGAAGCCGGCTTTCGCAGGGGATTGAAGATAAGCATGTCGGATGTCCCACTTTATGAGCAGGCCTTCTGACCCTTCATACGAGGACCCACTCCCCGTCATGGGCTAAGTATCGCGATTTGCGCTTACCAGTTGCTTACCCAATTGTGGCCCTATCGCGGCAAAAACTGTTGATTTTATCGATGTAAAACCCAAAACGGCGGCCCAATCGGACCGCCGTTCAAACCCTGCCTAACCTTGATCGCGGCTAGTGGCCGCTACGTTTTACAACCACCCCAACCGTCTTGGCGATGATCACCAGATCAAGCTTCAGCGACTGAGTTCTGCGGTATTCCTGATCCATCGCAACCCGCGTGGCATAGCTGACAGTGTTGCGCCCGCTGACCTGCCACAAACCCGTAATTCCGGGCCGCAGGTCAAGATAGGCCTGCTGCGACGCCCCATACATCGCCAGCTCATCGCGCGGCACAGGGCGGGGGCCGACAATGCTCATCTGCCCCAAAAACACGTTCAACAACTGTGGCAGCTCATCCAGACTGCTTTTGCGCAAAAACCGCCCAAATCGCGTGACGCGCGGATCATGTGTCAGCTTGCGTGTCGTGTCCCATTCACGCCGCGCTTCGGGATGCGCCTCCAGATGCGCCGCTAGACGCGATTGCGAATCCACCACCATCGACCTGATTTTCCAGCACAGAAACTCACGCCCATTCAGGCCAACCCGCCTATGCCCGAAAAACGGCGACCCGCCATCCAGCGCCGTAATCACAGCACATAAGGCAATGACCGGCAGCACGAACACGAGCAAAAGCAACATCACCAATAAATCCAGCGCCCGCTTTGCCCCCAACCATTTGGCCGCGTCCGCTTTTCTGTACCCAGTATCGCCGCCACGTTCGGGCAATACATCATACAGCCCCAGCTGCGCATCATGTTCAGAGCTTACAAAATCCTTCATCAGCGGTGTCTCGCTTTATAGGTAAATTACGCAAATTTGGGTGAAAACGGTAAGCGTTTGGGACGCCTGATCGGCGCTGAGCCACAGGTTGTTCCAAACTTACACAGGGAAATCGGCACCGGGTTTTGCCGCCCTCAACTCGCGCTCAACGATGACGCGACCGCGACAAGGTTGACGTCGGCACCCGATGCCAGATTGCTTGCAAGGGCCTGCAACGCGCTTGCTTGCTCGGGGTTGGTTGATGCCGCAGCAATCGCCCGCATTATGACCGCCAATTTTGCCCGTTCGGTCGCTGGCAAGGACGCCGCCGCCGTAATCGCAGCCCCCGCAATCGCCCCAAGCTGCGCATTGACCTCCGCAGGCGTCAGGCCTGCTGCCCCCACCCGCGCAAGCTCAACCCCGACCACCCCGTCACAAGCAGCCGCCGAACCGGCACAGCCCGCTGAAACTGCCGCAACATCGGCTGCATAGGTCTGTGCAAGGATCGGGGTGGAAAACGCCACCAAACCCAAAACCACGCAACCCGCCGCAAGTCTCTTCATATTCATGAACATGTCCTGTAACCAATTTTAATTGGCCTCACATTCTATGCAAATGGTAAACACTTCTTTAATGATTGGTTAATATAACCCCTGAATGTGCGGATCTGTTGAAAAATAGTAAAGATCAGGACCGCCAAACGAATGTTAAGCTAACAACTCAAAAAGACGCTTACACGCCCAAAGGTTGTGCAGCGTTCCACCCCAAGGCCCGAG
Organism: uncultured Pseudorhodobacter sp.; assembly: GCA_965363575.1. GTDB lineage: Bacteria > Pseudomonadota > Alphaproteobacteria > Rhodobacterales > Rhodobacteraceae > Pseudorhodobacter. Next base: position 15,901 of record CBDTUV010000007.1, read on the forward strand.
GTCTGATGAAACTACTTGTTGTCTTGTTGTCCGTCCTCGCGATGTCCGGCGCGGCTGCAACCTTTGCCACCGAATATCGCGCCGCCGCGTTTGCGCGCAGCACCGATATGGCTGCCTTCACCGCATTGGCCGATGGCGCTGCGCCTCAAACCCCCTTCAGCAACCGCGCCCTGCGCGAGGTGTTGCTGACCTGCGGCGCCGTTCAGCAAGGGTTGGTCTATGCCCTGCAACCGCCCAAGGTGCAGGGTCGGGTCAATACAAGTTGCACACAAATCGCCACGACCGCGCTGCAACGCAACCCGACCTTTGCCGCAGCGCACACGATCCTGATGCAATCCGCCACTGCGCCCGACACAGTCACGAACGCCTTGATCCGGTCCCAAGCCACTGGCCCGTTCGAGGCATGGCATGCCAAAATTCGATTGCAAAAAGGGCTGCCCTTCCATGCCACAGGCAATGCTGCAGTCGATCATGCTCTGACGGCGGACATTCTTTTCCTTGTGCAATCGCCGGGGGGCCGCAGGTGGCTGGCCCACCTATATCAAGATCAGATCGCCCAGCGCCCCGTCATCGTTGCAACCGTAAAACAACGTCCCCCCGCCGAGCAGGCGGCGTTTTTGCAAGAGGTCAAAACCCTTGGCCACCATTGACCTGCACCCCGCCCCGCGATCGCACCCATTGCGCCGCACCACCTCAGCCACCCCGCAAACGCGGCGTGACAAAGCCGCGCGCAGCTACACCCGCCTGAACGCGCTAACAGCTCGGTTTTTGACCCTATTGGTGCTGATCTCGGCGGTGCCTGTTGCGTCCAACCGCCCAGCGTGGTGGCTGATCTGGACCTTTGTGCTGGGGGCCGTGGCCCTTGCCTATGTTTTGCGCGCCCAAAGTTTGATGGGCCGCAAACGCCCACTTCAAATCAGCAACCTAAAAGCGTTTTTAGCGCTGGCCCTGCTTGTCCCGCTTTACGCCGTGCTGCAATCCATGCCTTGGGGCGCCCATCTCCCCACGGCGATTCAGGCCTTGCCCCCAAACCTGACAACGCTTGGCATAAGCCTGCCTGACAGCCTGTCGGTCATGCCCAGCGCATCCGTCCTTGGCGCAATACGGGCGCTGGGGTTCTTGATCTTTCTGATACTGGTGATTGAGGTCGGAACCAACGCGGCCCGCGCCCATAAAATCGGGTTCTGGCTGATGCTGGGCATCCTGTGCCATGGCCTTTTTGGCATGATCTCTTTGCGGCTGCTGGGCGACTATGCGTTCTGGGGCGTAAAGGACATGTATCAAGGCATGCTGACAGGCACCTTTGTGAACCGCAATTCCATGGCCAGTTTTCTGGGCTTTGGCCTTGTGCTGGGCGTAGCTTTTGCCGTCACACGCGCGCACAAGGCTGCACAGGCAAAGTCAGAGCACGGCTATAAAACCTATCTTACGGCCAAGCGGCTTGATATCCTTGGCCTCTGGTGCGTCACGGCCCTTTTGGCGCTGTGTATTTTACTAACCCAATCGCGGATGGGCGTGCTGGCCACGGCGCTCGGGGCCTTTGTTACCTTTGCAACGCTCAGCCTGACCTATAAAACCAGCCTTGCGCGCATTTTGCTGCAAACAGGCGTGGGCCTTTTGGTGCTGCTGATCGGCCTCATCCCCTTTGCTGGTACAGGCGTGGTGGAACGCAGCCTGTTTGCACTGGTCGAAAGCGGCGATCGGATCAGCCTTTACACCCAAACTTGGGGCATGATCCTGAACCGCCCGCTGACCGGCTTTGGCTATGACGCCTTTGCCCCGGCGTTTGAACTCTACCGCGCTGACCCGCTGGTGACCGACCGCTATATCGACCTTGCACATAACACCTATCTGGCCCTTTGGGCCGAGCAAGGATTGATCATCGGCAGCATTCCGATCATCCTGACAGTCTGGGCTGCCCGCATCATTCTGCGCCGTTTGCGTGCAGGCAGTGGCGACACGGCGATGAACGCAGGCGCCCTTGGCGTCATAGCTCTTGGGGCCAGCCATGCCCTGCTGGATTTCAGCTTGGAAATCCCGGCCAACACCTATTGCTTTTTGCTGATCACAGGCCTTGCCATCGCGCCTGAACGCCAAAGAACCATTGCTCCCCAATCCAATACCCCGCTTTATGAAAAGGGCGCGCCATGACCCTTTTGCAGCGCATGCTTCAGCATTTCTCGCGCCCCCCGCCCCCCCAAACGGCCCAAGTCGCAACCCTGCATCCGTTCAATGGCCCGGTCTATGCGGTGGGCGACGTACACGGCTGCTTGTCGCTATACTCCGCGCTGGAAAGGGCAATCCTGAGCGACAGCAAAAGCTTGGACCGCCCGCCCACCATCATCCTTTTGGGCGACATGATCGACCGTGGCGCACACAGCGCCCAAATCATTGACCATATTATGACCCCGCTGCCCGTACCCGGCCGCCGCTTGTGCCTGCTGGGAAATCATGAAGCGATGATGCTGCGCTACCTCGCAAACCCGCGCGATCATGGCGATTGGCTGGATGTCGGCGGGGCGGAAACCTTGGCCTCCTACGGCTTGGGCATCAATGTCAAAACGATGGGCCTGCGCAAACTGCATCACGCCCTATCGGCCCATCTGCCCGACCATCATCTGCAATTCTTGCGCGACTTGCCCCCCGCAATCCGGGTCGGTTCCTATCTGCTGGCCCATGCCGGCGCAGATGGAACAGCCCCGCTTGCAGCCCAACCTTTGCGCGCCTTGGTTTGGGGCAGCGCAGGCCGCGCGCCCCCAAAAGGGCTGACACTGGTGCATGGCCATTTCATCAGTGATTTTGTCGATTGTGGACCCCACAGTATCGGCATCGACACCGGCGCCTATGCCACCGGCAGGCTTACCGCCCTTCGGTTGATGGACGGTTCCCCCCCTGCGGTTTTCACTGTGCCCCATGACACCGCTTTCCACCCTCTCGCGCCCAGCGCAGGCCACCCATAATCCCGCGCGACCGCGCTTTTTCTCAGGATATCCCCTTTGCAATCTGCTGAACTTGATCTGAATGAACTGCTAAGCATCCTCCGCCGGCAAAGCCGTCTGATCCTGATCACCTTTATGCTGGTCTTGATCCCTGCCATCACCTATCTTCTGGTCGCCACGCCGATGTACCGCGCCACCACGCTGATCTCAATCGATGCGGGCGGCTCAAATCTGCTCGACCCCGGCAGCGTTGAAAACAGTCAAAGCGCTATCCTGAACGCGCGGGTTGACGGAGAGGTCGAGGTACTGCGCGCCGATGCCACCGTGATGGCGGTCGTGGACCGCGCAAATCTGATCAGCGACCCCGAATTTGGCCCCCAGCTTGGCCTTGGGCAAAAGATCAGCATCGCGCTTGGCCTTGGCCCCTTGGGCAATCGCTTGCGCGAGGCGGTTGGCCTGCGCGCGCGGCCCCCGTCTGGCAACACCGATCTGGTCAGCACCACCATCGCCAAACTGAAAGACGCGGTTGATATCCGCCGCCGCGGCCTGACCTACCTTATTTCGGTCAGCGCCACAGCCCAAAGCCCGGACCGCGCCGCCACAGTCGCAAACGCCTATGTCACCACCTATATCGCCCGTCAGGTCGTCACCAAAAGCAGCTCGATCACCGCCGCCCGCGATATGCTGCAAAGCCAAACCCAAATCGCCCAAGTGGAACTGACCCGGCTGGAAAACGGCTTGAACACCTTTATTGATGACAACCTCAGCCGCTTTGAACAAGACAGCAACAGCACCGCCATCACGGCCCTGCGACAAGAGCTTGAGGCGGCAAAATCCACCAAGCGCGACAGCATTGCGACCCTCGACCGCGCCCGTGGCGCCGCCGCCCGCAATGATTGGGCTACCGCCGCCGCCGCCCTTGGCGACAGCGCGCTCCAAACCCTCGCGCGCGAACGCGCGCAGCTGGAAAGCCGCCTGCGCGGCCAGCAAACCGGCACGCAAATCCAATTGGACCTGCAAAATGCACTGGATGCGCTGGATCAAAACCTGGCCCAAGCCCTGACCGTGGCGCAAAGCACCGTCCAAGACCAATTGACCAAAATCACCGAGGCTGAAACCCGCACGCGCACCCAAATCCGCACCGCCCTTTTGCAATCGGATATGTCCTCAGCGGTGATTTCAGACCTGTTCAACCTGCAACAATCCGCCACTATTGCGCGCACCCAATATCAGCAGCTTTTGGCGCGGGTGCAGGATTTGAACGCCATGGCAAATGTGCAGATCTCCGATGCCCGCGTGGTGTCAGAGGCATTGCCCCCCGCCCTCCCCACCTCACCCAACAAACAGCTTATCCTGTCAATCGCGGTCGCCACGGGCCTCGCCCTTGGCATCGTGGTCGCTTTGCTAAATGAATATTACATCGGCGGCGTCACCTCGGTTGCCCAACTCAGCAATGTCATTGCGGCCAGCGTCCCCACCGCCGTGCCAGCCTTGGCCACGCAGCAAGGGGACGCACTCCTTGCCGATGGCATCGTGACAAGCCCGCTGTCGCACTATTCCGAAAGCTTCCGAAAGCTGCGCTTGGCAATCGACACCACCTTGCATCACCGCGCGACCGAACCCGGCACCCCGCCCGAAACTGTGCAAAAAGGCAAGGTCATCCTCGTCTGCTCGGCCTTGCCCGGCGAAGGTAAAACCACCGCCTCTATCGCCCTTGGGCGCACCTATGCGATCGCAGGCCTGCGCACCCTGCTGATAGATTGCGACCTGCGCAAACCCTCGGTTGCAAACTATCTAAAGCTGCCGCAAGACACTGGGATCATCTCTTATCTGGTGCCGAGCGCAGATGCGACAGACCCCAGCCTCACACCCATTCTTGACCATATCTCCGACCTCGCGATCCTTCCGGCTGGCGCGCGCAGCACGCAACCCACCGATCAGCTGGTCAACAGTGCCACCTTTCGCGCCTTGCTTGATGCGGTGCGCGATCACTATGACATCATCATCCTCGACAGCCCGCCCTTGCTGCCCGTGGTTGATACCCGCTACCTCGCGCAAGAGGCCGACATCGCGGTGCAGGTTGTCCGCTTTGCCAACACCACCCAAGGTGAGATCCGGGAGGCCGCAAACCAATTGCGCGATTTCCTCCCCCCCGGCGCCCGCCTGCTTGGCGCGCTCAGTCGCCAAGACAGGCCAGCGGGCAAGCTTGGCAGCTATAGTGGCGACTATTCCGGCTATTATGGTGAACAGACCAGTTGAACCAACGCTGGCAAACCGCCAACCCACTTAACCTGAAACGATGGCTGCACAGCCAGCCCCTTCGGGCTGGCAACTCCCTGTAAAGCGCGCTTTGTCACAGACTTCAGGCCTCAAAGGACAGGCCGTTAGCCCTCTTCCTCCAACCGCGGCAAAAACCACGCGAGCAAGCCTGCAAGCGGCAAAAACGCGCAAAGCTGATACACCGCCGCCACACCGTAACTCTCGGCCAAAACCCCCAGCAGCGCCGCCGCAATTCCGCCCAGCCCAAAGTTCAGCCCATAAAACAGCCCACCGATCAACCCGATCCGGTTGGGCAACAGGTCCATCGCATAGATCAAAATCGACGCAAACGCGCTGGCCATGATCAGGTTGATCAGCACCGTCAAAATCCCCGTCCACATCAAATCGACATGCGGCAAAATCAGCGTCAACGGCAACGGCCCCAGCACCGAAATCCAGATAATCCGGGACCGCCCAATCTTGTCCCCGACAATCCCGCCAATCAACACCCCCACCGCCGCCGACAGCAAAAACACAAACAGCATCATCTGCGCCGAAGGGATCGACAGCCCGAACCGGTCCATCAGATAAAAGGTGTAGAACGACCGAAAACTCTCACTATAGGCGTTCTTGGTGAACATCAGCAGGGTCAGCACAACCAGCCCGATCACGATGGTCCGTGGCGCATGGTGAACCTCCACGCGGCCCGATTTACGCGCCGCGCGCATGGCCGAAAACTCGGCACTGATCTGGCGTTGCTTGCTGCCAATCCATGTTAGCAGCATCATCGCCGCCAGCGCACTCACCGCAAACCACGCAAGGCTTGATTGCCCCCAAGGCACGATGATCAGCGCCGCAAACAAAGGCCCCAATGCCCCGCCGGCCTGCCCGCCCACCTGAAAAATGCCTTGCGCCAATCCTTGCCGCCCGCCGGCCGCATAGCGCGCCATCCGCGTGGCCTCGGGGTGGAAAATCGACGACCCAATCCCGATCAACGTCACCGCAACCAGTATCACACCATAGCTGTGCGCATAGGCAAGGCTGACCAGCCCCGACAGGGTGAACATCATCCCGACCACCGGCGAATAGGGCGCGGGGTGGCGGTCTGTCACCATCCCGATCACCGGTTGCAACATCGCACCGGCAATCTGAAACGTCATGGTAATGATGCCGATCTGAATGAAATCCAGTGCATAGACTTCTTTCAAAATCGGATAGGACGCAGGGATCAGCGATTGCATCAAGTCATTCAACAGATGCGTCACCCCCAGCACCACCAACACGGTCAGATGGGTTTTCGGGCGGGTCAAAACCGTCATGCTCAGTCTCTTTTTCTATCAGTTACACGCCCAAACCCGTCACTGGGGCCGCACGTCCAACGCCTTTAAAATATCTGCCAAACCCAGCCGCCAATCTGGCCGCGCTAAGCCAAAAACCGCCTCGGTACGGCTATTGTCCAAGCGCGAATTCAACGGGCGCTGTGCAGGCGTGGGATAGGCGGATGACGGAATATCCACCACCTCACACGCCAACCCCGCCTGCCTGAAAATCTCACGCGCGAAATCGGCCCAACTAACATCGGGGCCGCCCGACAGATGGTAGGTCCCCGATTTTGACGGGTCCGCCAGCAACTGCCCTGCCGCCGCAAAACACGCCGTTGCAATATCGGCAGCACATGTCGGCCCGCCAACCTGATCGGCCACAATCGTCAACCGCTCGCGTTCCGCACCCAACCGCAGCATGGTTTTCACAAAATTCGCGCCATCGGGCGACACAACCCAAGACGTGCGGAATATCGCATGCACACCGCCCGCGCTGCGCACCGCTTCCTCACCCGCCAGCTTGCTGCGCCCATAAACCCCCAAGGGTGCGGTCGGATGATCCACCCCGAACGGCGCATCCCCCGCGCCATCAAACACATAATCGGTCGAAATATGCACCAACGGCAGCCCCCGCGCCGCCGCCGCAACCGCAATCGCCCCCGGTGTCACTGCATTGACCAGATGCGCAAGCGCCGCGTCTCCTTCAGCCTTATCCACCGCCGTAAATGCCACCGCATTGATCACCACATCCGCGTCCGTCCGCGCCACAAACGCCGCACAGACCGCGGGATCGGCAAAATCCGCCTCCTCCCGCCCGCGCACTTCCAGCACCACACCGCCCGCCAACCGCTGCAACGCAAGCGCCACCTGCCCCGTCGCCCCAAACACCAAAGCCTTCTTCAACACCGCGTCACCCATTGC
>CBDTUV010000008.1:0-22620 GCA_965363575.1 uncultured Pseudorhodobacter sp.
TTAACACACACGGAACAAAATGGTCGAACTTATGCGCAATTTTCCACTACAAATTTCGCGCTTCTTACGTTAAAGTACTCTATTTTGTAATTTTCGATAAGTTTTTTTCACCCCTGCGACACTTTATTCCGGCTTTTGGGTGTTGACGCGCCTTTTGACCCGCCATAAGGTCGCGCCAGAACTGAAGGGTTGGAAATATGAACGATCTTGTCGTGGTCATTGGGAAAAGACGAATGGGCCGGTAGCGGAAACCTCTTTCCAAACCCACGCGCCCCCGCTTTACCTCCGGGGGCTTTTTGTTGCGATAGGCCGTGACGTACGGCGACAAAGGAAAAGATTAGATGACACAGGGAAAGACTGGCGCGATGGCAAGTACTGGCACATTGGGAAACACTGGCGCACGCATCATGACCGGTGCGGAAATGGTTATTCAGGCCATGAAGGATCAGGGCGTCGAGGTGATCTTTGGCTATCCCGGTGGTGCGGTCCTGCCGATCTATGATGCAATTTTTCAGCAAAACGACATTCGCCATGTGATGGTACGCCATGAGCAAGGGGCCGTGCACATGGCCGAAGGCTATGCCCGATCAACCGGCAAGCCCGGCGTTGTTTTGGTGACCTCGGGCCCCGGTGCGACCAATGCGGTGACGGGGTTGACCGACGCGCTAATGGACAGCATTCCTTTGGTGGTGTTCACCGGCCAGGTGCCTACTTTTATGATCGGGACTGACGGGTTCCAAGAGGCCGATACGGTTGGTATCACCCGGCCTTGCACCAAGCATAATTGGCTGGTCAAAGACACCGCCAACCTGTCCGAGGTTATCCATCAAGCGTTTCATGTGGCCACCCACGGCCGCCCCGGCCCTGTGTTGATCGACATCCCCAAGGATGTACAATTCGCCACGGCCGAGTATACGCCGCCGCAAAAAGCCAAGGTGTCGCATTACCAGCCCAAGCTGAAGGGCGATATTGAGGCCATCACCCGCATGGTGGAAATGATGGAAACCGCCGAGCGCCCGGTGTTTTACACCGGCGGCGGCGTCATAAACTCGGGCCTCGCGGCCAGCCAATTGCTGCGCGAATTTGTTGACGCGACGGGGTTTCCGATTACCTCAACCTTAATGGGCCTTGGCTGCTATCCGGCCTCGGGCGACAAGTGGTTGGGCATGTTGGGCATGCACGGCACATATGAGGCCAATTTGTGCATGCATGGTTGCGACTTGATGCTGAACATCGGCGCGCGCTTTGACGACCGGATCACTGGGCGCCTTGCCGATTTTAGCCCAAACAGCCGCAAGGTGCATGTGGATATTGACGCGTCATCCCTGAACAAGGTGATCCGCGTGGATGTGCCGATTTTGGGCGACGTGGGCCATGTTCTGGAAGATGCGCTGCGCTTGTGGAAAGCACGGGGCCGCAAGGTGAACAAGCCTGCGCTGGCAAAGTGGTGGAAACAGATTGCCGAATGGCGTGCGATCAATTGCCTTGATTACAAGAAGTCTGCCACGGTGATCAAACCGCAATATGCTTTGCAGCGTTTGGAAGCCCTGACCAAAGGCATGGACCGCTATATCACCACCGAGGTGGGCCAGCACCAAATGTGGGCGGCGCAATTCCTTGGGTTTGAAGATCCTAACCGTTGGATGACCTCTGGCGGGCTGGGCACCATGGGCTACGGTTTGCCCGCGTCAATTGGGGTGCAGATTGCCCATCCCGATGCGCTGGTGATCAACGTCGCGGGTGAGGCGTCTTGGTTGATGAACATGCAAGAAATGAGCACGGCAATGCAGTTTCGCGCGCCCGCCAAACAGTTCATCTTGAACAATGAACGATTGGGCATGGTGCGCCAGTGGCAGCAATTGCTGCATGGCGAGCGCTATTCACAAAGCTGGTCGGAATCCTTGCCCGACTTTGTGAAACTGGCTGAGGCGTTCGGCTGTAAGGGCATCAAAGTGTCGGACCCCAAGGACTTGGATGACGCGATCATGGAGATGATCCGCTATGATGGGCCGGTGATTTTCGATTGCTTGGTGGAAAAGCATGAAAACTGTTTCCCGATGATCCCATCTGGCAAGCCGCATAATGAAATGTTGCTGGGCGATGCAGATACGGCGGGAGCGATTGGTGCCAAGGGCGCTGTTTTGGTTTGACGCCGCTGTGAGTTGAGAGAGCCGGGGGCCGTCTGCCCCCGGACCCCCGAGGATACTTTTGAACAGATGAAAGGGCGAAACACATGTCGCCGCTGAATATAAAACAAGGATCTACCAGCCATTCCGCCTATGATTTGCGCGATCCGAATGGGGATGTGATTGAACAGCACACACTTGCGGTGTTGGTCGACAATGAAAGCGGTGTTTTGGCGCGGGTGATTGGCCTGTTTTCCGGGCGCGGCTATAACATCGACAGCCTGACCGTGGCCGAGGTGGACCATGAAGGCAAGCGGTCGCGCATTACCATTGTGACGCGTGGCACGCCGCAGGTGATTGTGCAAATCAAGGCGCAGTTGGGCCGGATCGTGCCTGTGCATGAAGTGCATGATCTGACTGTCGAGGGGCCTTCGGTCCAGCGCGAGTTGGCCTTGTTCAAAGTGGCAGGAAAAGGCGATGCGCGGATTGAAGCCTTGCGTTTGGCCGAGATTTTCCGGGCCAATGTGGTGGACAGCACGCTGGAAAGCTTTGTGTTCGAGATGACGGGCACGCCAGAAAAGATTGATGCCTTTGCCGATTTGATGCGCCCATTGGGCTTGCGTGAGATTGCGCGAACCGGGGTTGCGGCGCTTTCACGCGGGGCGTGAGGCGTTTCTTTCGGTGGCGTGAAGGTTACCAAACGGGCAGCGGTGTTCTCGCTGCCCGTTTGCGTTTCAGAGGATTAACGCCCTTCAAATTGGGGCGGGCGCTTTTCCAAGAATGCAATAACGCCTTCTTTAAAATCATGGGTCTGGCCACAAGCCCCTTGCAACTGCGCCTCAAGCGTCAGTTGCTGGTCAAGCGTGTTGCCGTGGCTGGCGCGAATGGCGGTTTTGACGGCTTTATAGGCCGCAGTAGGGCCATTGGCCAAATGGGCAGCGCGGGCCTTCCAATGGGCGGAAAAGCCTGCATCTGGAATGGATTCGTAGATCATACCCCAAGCGGCGGCCTGATCTGCGCTGATTTTATCGGCAAAAAGGGCGGCCCCCATGGCGCGCGCCGCTCCGATTTGACGCGGCAACCAATAGGTGCCCCCGGCATCGGGGATCAGGCCAATGCGGGCAAAGGCTTGGATAAAGCTGGCAGACTGTGAAGCAATCACAACATCAGCGGCAAGCGCAAGGTTGGCCCCTGCCCCAGCCGCAGGCCCATTGACCGCCGAGATCGTGGGGATAGGGCTGTCATAAATCGCGCGCAGCAAGGGTTCATATTCATCGCGCAGCGTGCGCTCCAGATCAATATTCGCAACCTTGGCCCGGTCGCCCAGATCTTGGCCCGAACAAAACGCGCGCCCTGCCCCGGTCAGCACCAGTGCGCGCGCGGTTTTGCCGGCCTCTTTGACCGCATGGGTCAACTCTGCCCGCATTTGGGTTGAAAGCGCGTTCATCACCTCGGGGCGGTTCAGGGTGATGACGCCCAGACCGTTGGTTTCGGAATAGGTGATGGTTTCATACTGCATGCAAGGCATCCTTTGTGGTTTGCGCGCAGCATAGCGGGCGCACCCCAAAGGGAAAGCAGAACGATACGTCAGTCTTTCAAAATTTCGGCAAGCCGCTTTTCTTCGTCTTGCGACAGCTCCATCGGGCCTGCCTCGGCCAGCCCAAGGCGGCGGCGCACATAGCTGCCCGCAATCGCTCCGCCCAAGATCAGCATCAAGGGCCCTGCGATCCAGAGCAGCAGGTTGGCGCCTTTGGAGGTCGGGTTCAGCAGCACATATTCACCGTAGCGATCTACGATGTAGGCGATTGCCGCCTCATCACTGTCCCCCGCCACCAACCGTTCGCGCAAAAGCAGGCGCAGGTCGCGGGCCAGATCTGCATTGCTGCCGTCGATATTCTCATTCCGGCAAACAAGACAGCGCAGGTCTTTGGACAGTGTTCTGGCGCGGGCCTCCAACACGGGGTCTGATAACACCTCATTGGGTTGGACCGCCAACACGGGCGTGGCGACAAGGGCCAGCGCCAAGGTTGCAGCGCGGAGTATTTGATAAGTCATTCCGCTGGCACCGCCTTGATTGCACGCGCACGCGCCCGCGCCCCTGCCGCAACCCGGTAGCGCCGGTCCGCCAGGCTGATAAAACCACCCAATGCCATCAACATCGCGCCGCCCCAAATCCAATTGGCGAAGGGTTTGAAATAGCTGCGCACCGCCCAAGACCCATCATCCTGCGCGTCACCGATCACCATATAGAGGTCACGGGTAAAGCCGTAATCGATGCCAGCCTCGGTCGTGGGCATGGCTGCCACGGGGTAAACCCGCTTTTCGGGATAAACCGTTGCGACAAATGCGCCGTTACGAGTGATGTCCATCCGGGCCATCGTAGTGAAGTAATTTGGTCCGGTTTCCTTATCGACCGAGGTCAAGGTGACGGTATAGCCCTTGAGATCATAACTCTCGCCCACGCGCATGGTGCGGATATCTTCGACCTGCCACGCCATCATCGCGGCCACCGCAAATATGGTGACGCCAAAGCCAGTATGGGCGGTAAATTTACCCCAATCGGCACGCGGCAGGCGCAAAACGCGGCCCATCCGATCGGCCAAAGACCCACGCCCAGACCGCAACCAGAGGTCAATCACAGCCCCAAACACCACCCAAGCGCCAAGCCCAAGGCCAATTGGCCCCAAAGCCGACTGCCCGGTTTGCATCGCAAAGGCCAAAAGGCAAAGCGAGACGGCCAAAACCAGGGCCGGGATCAGCGCGCGGAATGGACGGCCTATGACAGCGCGCTTCCACGACAAGATAGCCCCCAGTGGCAACAAAAGCGCCAGACCCACCATGAAGGGCGTGAAGGCCGCGTTAAAAAACGGCTCGCCTACGCTAAGTTTGCGGTCCCAGAGCAGTTCGGCCACCAGCGGCCAGATTGTGCCGACAAAGACCACCATGCACGACACCGACAACAGCAGATTGTTGACGACCAAAGCACTTTCGCGGCTGACAGGGGCGAAAAGGCCTTTTGCCTCCATCGCGCTGGCCCGGAAGGCGAAAAGCAACAACGCCCCCCCCATGAAAAAGCCAAGGATCAGCAAGATAAACACGCCACGCTCAGGGTCATTGGCAAAGGCGTGCACGCTGGTGATCACGCCAGATCGCACGATAAATGTGCCGATCAGCGAGAAGCCAAAGGCAAGAATCGCCAGCAGGATGGTCCACGCCTTCAGCGCCTCACGCTTTTCGACCACGATGGCCGAGTGAAGGAGGGCTGCAGCAATCAGCCAAGGCATGAAGCTAGCGTTTTCAACGGGATCCCAGAACCAAAAGCCACCCCAACCCAGTTCATAATATGCCCACCACGAGCCCAAAGCGATGCCGATGGTCAGGAAAACCCAAGCGGCCAAGGTCCATGGCCGGACCCAACGGCCCCAAGCCGCATCAACGCGCCCTTCGATCAAGGCTGCCACAGCAAAGGAGAACGACACCGAAAGGCCCACATAGCCAAGATAGAGGAAGGGCGGGTGAAAGGCCAAACCGGGGTCTTGCAACAAAGGATTAAGGTCTTGGCCGTTGAACGGTGGGACCGCCAAGCGCAAAAACGGATTAGAGGTCAGCAACATAAACAGCAAAAATGCCATACCAATGCTGCCTTGCACCGCCAAAACTCGCGCGCGCAACGTGGGTGGCAAGTTGGAGCCAAACCATGCGACTGACGCGCCAAAGGCCGCCAAAATCAGCGACCAGAGCAGCAACGACCCTTCATGGTTGCCCCAAACCCCGGCCACTTTGTACAGCATCGGTTTCATCGTGTGCGAATTGTTGACCACCAGAGCGACCGAAAAGTCCGAAGTGACGAAGGCAAAGGTAAGAGCTGCAAAGCTGGTAGCGACCAACAGCAATTGCACGCTGGCCGCAGCCTCGCCAACCGCCATCCAGCCGGTCCAGCGATAATGCGCACCCACCAGCGGCATCACGGTTTGGATCGTCGCCACGAACAGGGCAAGGATGAGGACAAAATGGCCAAGCTCAACAATCATGGGGGCATCCTAACATTTGGTTGCAGTGAGCTTAGCGTGGATTTGGCACGGGGCCAATGGGGATGCGTTAAGCCGTCGCAGGCTTGTGATTATTAAACGTCCTTTTATCTATGGCATGCGTCTTATCTATGGCATACGCCGCGCGGCGGCACGCCGAGTCGAAAGCAACAGGTTGGTTTCTGATGTGACCACGCCGTCAATCTCTCGCACCCGAAACATCACATCATCAAGGTCTTGCAAGGTTGCGGTGCCGATTTCGGCAATCAGATCCCAGCGCCCATTGGTCGAATGGACCGCCTGAACCGCCGGAATACCGGTCAGCCGCGCCATGGTTCTTTCCGCCCCCCGCCCTTCAATCCCGATCATCATCAACGCGCGCACGGGCGTGGCGGTCACATCGCCGCGGGTCAACACCGAAAAGCCCGCAATTTCACCCGAGGTTTGCAGCCGCTCCATCCGCGCCCGTACCGTTGCGCGGGCCACCCCCAACCGGGCGGCAAGATCAGACAAGGAGGCGCGCCCATCGCGGCGCAGCTCGGCAATCAAAGCGTGATCTGTATCGTCCATTTTGCTACATCCTTGTGCCGATTTGCATGTATGATAGCCCGCAATGGCAGAAATGTGGATATTTTCCGCCAGTATTTCACCGCAAACCTAATGCAACACCCAAAACCGGAGTTTCCTATGCCCAAGCACTGTATTTTGATCGGCGCCCCTATTGATGAGGGGCAGCGTCGCCCCGGTTGTTTGATGGGGCCTGCCGCCTATCGTGTGGCAGGGCTTGCACAAACCCTCCGCGACCTTGGCCACGGGGTTGAAGATATGGGCGATGTCACCTTGGTGCCGGATATGGATGCCCATTGCGACAACCCCGCAGTCCATTCGCTGGCCGAGGTTGTAGGGTGGTCAAACGCGCTGCGCACGGCCACCGACACGGCCCTGAACACGGGCTTTCCGATCATTCTGGGCGGTGATCATTCGCTTGCGCTGGGGTCTGTGGCAGGCGCTGCGGCCCATGCCGCGGCCAAGGGCAAGCCTTTGTTTTTGCTTTGGCTTGATGCCCATTCCGATTTTCACACGCCCCTGACCACGACCAGCGGCAACCTGCATGGCACGCCTGTTGCCTATTTCACGGGCCGCGATGGATTTGACGCCTTTGGTCCCTTTCCCGCAGCGATCCCACCAGAAAATATCTGCTTGTTTGGAATCAGGTCGGTCGATCCGGCCGAACATGCCGCCTTGTTGCAGCACGATCTGGAAATCAACGATATGCGCGTGCTGGATGAGCATGGCATCGTAAAACCCCTGCGCGACTTTTTGGATAAGGTCGTGGCGGCGGGCGGGATGCTGCACGTGTCCTTGGATGTGGACTTTCTTGACCCGTCGATCGCGCCTGCGGTCGGCACCACCGTTCCAGGCGGCACCACAATCCGCGAGGCGCATTTGGTGATGGAGTTGTTGCATGAGAGCGGGCTTGTCACGTCCCTCGATCTGGTTGAGTTGAACCCGTTCTTGGATGAACGCGGACGCACCGCGCGGTTGATGGTTGATCTGGTGGCCAGCCTGATGGGCCGCAAAGTGTTTGACCGACCAACCCGCAGCTTTGGCTGATCTTTAGGAGATTGAAATGAAGACCCCGTCCAAGCAGGCCTATGTGCCTTTTGTCAGCGTTGCCAATATGATGAAGCTGGTTCTTCATCTTGGGGTAGAGCGGGTGATGACCGATTTGGCCCGTGAAATTGAGGATGATTTTCGCCGCTGGGGCGAATTTGACAAAACCCCGCGTTTGGCCAGTCATTCTGATGTTGGCGTGATTGAACTGATGCCGACATCGGACGGGGAAACCTATGGGTTCAAATATGTGAACGGCCATCCATCCAACATGAAGAAAGGGCTGCAAACCGTTACAGCCTTTGGACTTTTGGCAAGTGTTGAGACGGGCTATCCGATCCTTTTGTCGGAAATGACCATTCTGATGGCGCTGCGCACGGCGGCAACCAGCGCCATGGCAGCCAAGTGGTTGGCCCCCAAAGACGCGCGGGTGATGGCGCTGATTGGCAATGGCGCGCAGGCCGAATTTCAGGCCTTGGCGTTCAAAGCGATTTGCGGAATCGAGGAGGTGCGGTTTTACGACATCGACCCCACCGCCACCGCCAAATGCCTGAGCAACCTACAAGGCCGGGGAATAAAACTGACGGCCTGCACATCGCCCCAACAGGCGATTGAAGGCGCGCAGATCATCACCACTGTGACCGCAGACAAGCAATTGGCGACGATTTTGACCGATAACATGGTCGGCGCTGGCGTGCACATCAACGGGGTTGGCGGCGATTGCCCTGGCAAGACTGAACTGCACCGCGATATCCTTTTGCGGTCCTCAATCTTTGTGGAGTACCCGCCACAAACACGCGTGGAAGGTGAGATTCAACAACTGGACGCCGACCATCCCGTGACGGAGTTGTGGCAGGTGATTACCGGCCAAGTGGACGGAAGAACTGCGGCGGCACAGGTCACCTTGTTTGATTCTGTGGGCTTTGCGATCGAGGATTTCGCAGCCCTGCGCTATGTTCACAGCAAGCTGGCCGATACCGGCATGTGTGAACAATTGGACATGGTGGCCGACCCGGATGATCCGCGCGACCTGTTCGGAATGCTGTTGCGCTCGGCGTGACTGGGTTGGGTTGAGGACAAGCAAGGGGGCGCTCGCGCCCCCTCGGGGCAATTGCCCCTCACCCCCTGAAGATATTTTTGAACAGAAAAATGGGGGCGGCTTTTTTGGAGATTTGACGGCGCTCTTTTACTTAATGAAAGCAGAGACTTGCTGGGGCTGGTTGCCCATGGGATTTGGTTTGGCCGATTTGTCGGGCATGGCGGCATTGCACCCTATATCGGGGATGGTCTATAGTTCGGACAACTAGATATAGCCTTGCTGTGCGGGGCCGAAAAAGAAAGAGCGGCAGACGTGGTAGACCGTCCGGAAGACACTGAAAACACTGATGAAATCGTCGAGCGCATGGCCCATGACGGCCCGCAGGTTTCGATCATTGATGAAATGAAAACGGCCTATCTGGATTACGCGATGAGCGTGATTGTCAGCCGCGCCATTCCCGACCTGCGCGATGGCCTGAAACCCGTTCACCGCCGCATCCTTTATGCGATGAACGAAGTCGGTAACACGATTGACAAGCCTTACCGCAAATCGTCGCGCCCGGTGGCCGATACCATGGGCAAATATCACCCGCATGGCGACAGCGCGATCTATGACGCGCTGGTGCGGATGGCGCAGAATTTTTCGATGTCTTTGGTGCTGCTGGATGGCCAAGGCAACTTTGGGTCAATGGACGGCGACCGGGCAGCAGCGTTTCGCTATACCGAAGTGCGGATGGCCAAAACGGCAAACTTCCTTTTGGCCGATATCGACAAAGACACCGTTGATTTCCAAGACAATTATGATGGCAAAGACCGCGAACCTACGGTTTTGCCCGCGCGCTATCCCAATATGCTAGTCAATGGGGCCGGCGGTATTGCGGTGGGTATGGCGACCAACATTCCGCCGCATAACCTTGGCGAAGTGATTGACGGCACATTGGCGCTGATTGCCGACCCAGACCTGTCAACCGAGGCGTTGATGGAGATTATTCCAGCCCCTGATTTTCCAACGGGTGGCGTGATCTTGGGCCGATCAGGCGCGCGCAAGGCGTATTTGGAAGGGCGCGGGTCAGTCATTATCCGGGCCAAGACACGGGTTGAAGAAATCCGCAAAGACCGCTGGGCGATTATCATTGATGAGATCCCCTATCAGGTGAACAAGGCCACGATGATCGAAAAGATCGCCGAATTGGTCCGCGAAAAACGGGTTGAGGGCATTGCGCATGTGCAAGACGAATCTGACCGGATCGGCGTGCGCGTCGTAATTGAGTTGAAACGCGATGCGACGGCAGATGTGGTGTTGAACCAATTGTTCCGCTTTTCGCCCATGCAAATCCACTTCGGCTGCAACATGTTGGCGCTGAATGGTGGGCGGCCAGAACAGCTGATGCTGCGCGACTTTCTAACCTATTTCATCACCTTCCGTGAAGAGGTGGTTGCCCGCCGCACCGCGTTTGAACTGCGCAAAGCCCGCGAACGCAGCCATATCCTATGTGGTTTGGCCGTGGCTGTGTCCAACGTGGATGAGGTGGTTGCGACCATCCGCTCCTCGGCCGATGCTGGTGAGGCACGCGAGCGGTTGATGACGCGGCGCTGGCCTGCGGGCGAGATTATCCCCTTTATCAGGCTGATCGACGATCCCAGTCATAAGGTGAACGACGACGGCACCTACAACCTGTCGGAAATTCAGGCCCGCGCGATTTTGGACCTGCGGTTGCAGCGCCTGACCGCCTTTGGCGTGGGTGAGATTACCGATGAGCTGCAAGAGCTGGCCGGCAAGATCAAGGATTACCTTGAAATTCTTGGCAGCCGCGAGCGGATCATGGCGATTATCGCAGCCGAATTGACCGAGGTGAAAGAGTTGTTTGCCGTGCCGCGCCGGACCGAGATTTCGGACTGGTCAGGCGATATGGAAGACGAAGACCTGATTGAGCGTGAGGATATGGTCGTGACCATCACCTCTGGCGGCTACATCAAGCGCACGCCTTTGCATGAGTTCCGTGCGCAAAAGCGGGGCGGCAAGGGCCTGTCGTCGATGTCGACCAAAGAGGACGACGTGGTGACCACACTTTTTGTGGCCAACACCCATACGCAGCTGCTGTTTTTCACCACCGATGGCATGGTCTACAAGCTGAAATGCTGGCGTTTGCCACTGTCGGGGCGCAATGCGCGCGGCAAGGCGATGGTTAACATTCTGCCCATCGTGGCAGGCGTGTCGATTGCGGCCATTCTGCCCGTCGATGTGCCTGATGAGGAATGGGATGATCTGCAAATTTTCTTTGCCACTTCCGACGGCGATGTGCGCCAAAACGCATTATCCGATTTCACCAATGTGATGCGCAACGGTAAAATCGCGATGAAGCTGCCTGAGGGGGTCTTCTTGGTAAACGCCCGGATTTGCGACGAAAATGATGACATCATGCTCGTCACATCGGGCGGCCGGGCGATCCGCTTTCCCACCACCGAGGTGCGCGTGTTCAAAAGCCGTGGGTCCACGGGTGTGCGTGGCATCAGGCTGCAAGGCGATGACAAAGTGGTGTCTATGTCCGTGATCCGCCATTTTAACGCGACCCCGGATGAACGCGCGGCCTATTTGAAAATGCGCCGCATCCAAGAAGGTGTCGTGGATGAACCGGATGCGGAAGACGACGAGCCAACGGTCGCAGGCGATTTGCCAACCGAGCGGTTTGCCGAAATGGCGCAGGCCGAGGACTTGATTCTGACCATCACGGCAGGCGGATCGGGCAAGCTGTCATCCAGCCATGACTATCCGGTGCGCGGCCGTGGCGGCCAAGGCGTAAAGGCAATGGCTGGCCGCAATGGTGCGCTGATTGCTTGCTTCCCGGTGGAACGGTCGGATCAGGTGATGCTGGCCACATCCACAGGTCAGTCAATCCGTTGTCCTGTTGAAGGGATTTCGTTCCGGTCACGCGCGGCAGGCGGGGTCAAAGTCTTTGATACCGGCAAGGGTGAAGTTGTCGTTTCCGTGGCCCGCATTGCCGACCAAGGGGATGAGGAACCGGTAGAGCTTTGAGGGACGACCATGCGTGATTTGCCAACTGTTTTGGCCAACTTGGCGCAGCGCGGGCAAATCATCAGCTATGGCGCCCTGGCCCGTCAGTTGGACATTCCCGGCCCTGGGTCGATTGCCAAGCTGACCGCAGCGCTTGAAGCGCTGATGGTTGAGGATACAAACTTGGGGCGGCCTTTGCGGGCCGCCCTTTGCCACGCCAGACTATCGGGGGATTTGCCGGCCCAGGGGTTCTTTGACAAAGCGCAGGCCTTGGGGCGGTTTGATGGCACCGATCCCGCAACCTTTGTCCAGACCGAACGCGCCCGGCTATTCGCGGCCCCGCACTAACAAACCCTCTACTTAACCGTCTGTTAAGTTTGAGATTTATTTGCCATGCGCTTTTTGAGATAGGGGTGGCAAATCAGGGCGTCGTCGAGGCCCACAACAGCATCAAATATGGGCTGTTCTTGGCGTTGGCCAACACCACACAAATTGAGGCAAAAGCGGAAATCAATATTGTGACCAGTCGCTTGGTCGGCACGCGCCGCAATGGCCGTCTGGGTAAGGCTGTGGTGCAAATCGATGTGCCTTGGCACTTTGGCGCAGGCGGCAATTCGGTGGCAAGGCGTAGCTTTGGCCACCCTAAACCGCTGGATCAACCTTTCTGGCGCGGAATGTTCTAAGCCGTTTTCCAAAGCCCCCTTTTCAAACGAAGGGCCAAGGGCTACATCCCGCCTATGGAAAACACATTGAGCATCATCGGCGGCGGTATGGCCGGGTCAGAAGCAGCCTGGCAGGCAGCCCAAATGGGCGTGCGCGTGATCATTCACGAAATGCGGCCCAAGGTCGCGACCTTTGCGCATCGCACGGGCAATCTGGCGGAAATGGTCTGCTCGAATTCTTTTCGGTCAGACGATAGTGAGCAAAACGCCGTCGGTCTTTTGCATTGGGAAATGGGGGCCGCAGATGGGATCATCATGCAAACCGCCCGCGCGCACCGCTTGCCTGCGGGCGGGGCCTTGGCCGTTGACCGTGACACCTTTGCCGCAGATGTGACCGCACGAATTTTGGCACATCCCTTGATTTCTGTGTCTTATGAGGAAGTTACCGAGCTTCCTTCAACTGGCCATTGGATCATCGCCACCGGGCCTTTGACCTCAAGCGCCTTGGCCGAGAGTATTCGCGCCGCAACTGGCGCCGATGCGCTGGCCTTTTTTGATGCCATCGCGCCCATCGTTTACGCCGAAAGCGTGGATATGTCGGTCGCATGGATGCAAAGCCGCTATGACAAAGGCGAGACGGAAGAAGAACAGACGGCCTATATGAACTGCCCGATGACCAAGGCGGAATATGAGGCCTTTATCGACGCGCTGCTGGCCGCCGAAAAAACCGAATTTCACGAAGGCGAAACGGCCGGCTATTTCGACGGTTGCCTGCCGATTGAGGTGATGGCCGAACGTGGCCGTGAAACTCTGCGCTTTGGCCCGATGAAGCCTGTGGGCTTGACCAACCCCCACAACCCGATGAAACCCTATGCTGTTGTGCAGCTGCGCCGCGACAACAAGCTAGGCACGCTCTACAACATCGTAGGCTTTCAAACTAAGATGAAGTACGGCGCGCAAGCCGCTGTTTTTAAAATGATTCCCGGACTTCAGGATGCCAGCTTTGCCCGACTGGGTGGCATTCACCGCAACACCTTTATCAACTCGCCCACGCTGCTGGATGACCAAATGCGCCTGAAATCGCGCCCCAATATCCGATTTGCCGGCCAAATTACGGGAGTTGAGGGTTATGTAGAATCGGCGGCCATGGGCTTGCTTGCGGGCCGGATGGCGGCTGCCGAGATTTTGGGCCGCGACTTGCCACCACCGCCCGCCGATACCGCGATGGGCGCGCTGATCACCCATATCACCGGCGGGGCCGAGGCAAAAACTTTTCAGCCGATGAATGTAAACTTTGGTCTGTTCCCGCCAATCGATGCCAAGGGCGGTCGTCGTGGCCGCAAAGACCGCTACAAAGCCTATACCGACCGCGCCAAAGAGGCGTTTACCGCTTGGCTTTCGTAACGCGCTTTGCGCCATCACCCACAGGGCCATTGCATTTGGGCCACGCTTATTCCGCATTGCTGGCCTATGACACGGCGCAGACGGCAGGCGGTACGTTCCTGCTGCGGATTGAGGATATCGACCAAAGCCGCTGCCGCCCCGCTTGGGAGGCTCAAATCTACGATGACTTGCACTGGTTGGGCCTGCACTGGCCCGCCCCCGTAATGCGCCAATCGGACCGCCTGCCTGCTTATCAAGCCGCGCTAGACCAGCTTTGGTCGCAGGGCCTGCTGTATCCTTGCACCTGCACCCGCCGCGATATTGAGACGGCGATGAGCGCGCCGCAAGAAAGTGCTACCCCGATTCTAGGGCCAGATGGCATGATTTATCCGGGCACTTGCCGTCATATACCCCAAACCACGCGGCAGGACGGTGTTTTACGCCTGAATATGGCCGCCGCTCTCGATAGGGTCAGCAATCTTAACTTTCTGGAAACCGGGCCACGCCATGCTGGGCAGATTGATTTGTCAAAGGCAGAGGTATTGGCAGGCATTGGCGACTTTGTGATCGCGCGGCGCGATATGGGGACATCCTATCACCTATCGGTCGTTCTCGATGATGCGGCGCAAGGCGTCACCCACGTGGTGCGTGGTGAGGATTTGTTTGACGCGACAGCCATCCACGTGTTGCTTCAGCAGCTTTTGGACCTGCCAACCCCCGCTTACCATCACCACACCCTGATCCGCGACGATCAAGGCAAACGCTTGGCCAAGCGTGATGATGCACGTGCCTTGGCAAAATACAGGGCTGATGGTGCAAGCCCGGCGGATATTCGGGCCATGGTTGGGCTTTAACGTCTTACATCGGGTCTGACGTAATCCCCTCAACCCCACCTTCAACCACAGTAAAAAAGCACGACCGCCGGTTGGTATGACAGGCAGGCCCGGTTTGATCGACCTTCAACAACAGACAGTCTCGGTCACAATCCACCCGAAATTCCACCAACCGCTGCACATGCCCCGAGGTTTCGCCCTTGGCCCAAAAGGCCTGCCGCGACCGCGACCAATAGGTCACCTGCCCTGTGGCTAGGCTGCGCGCAATGCTTTCCGCATTCATCCACGCCATCATCAGCACTTCACCCGTCGCATGATCCTGCGCAATTGCCGGGATCAGGCCATTATTATCAAACTTCAGGCTTGTTGGATCAAATTTCACAGGGCTTTTCCTTTGCATCGCGCGCATCCCCGACTATCTATGCCCTATCAAGCGGAGAGAAAAGCCATGAGCGATGCCGAGATGATGAAGCTGTATTCCGCGCGAATATTGGAATTGGCGTCAGATATCCCACATTTGGGGCGTTTGGCGGCACCTATGGCCACGTCGCGCAAACGCTCGCCTCTTTGTGGGTCAGTCGTTACAGTAGATTTGGCGATGAAAGACGGGCGCGTCTCCGAATTTGCCCAAGAGGTGAAAGCCTGCGCGCTGGGTCAGGCCGCGGCGGCAATTTTGGGCCGCGTGGTCATCGGTCGCACTGTGACAGAACTGAAAACCGGGCGCGACGGTTTGCACGCGATGCTCGTCGGTGGTCCCGTGCCGCCTGCCCCATTTGACGGGTTTGCAGCCTTGGAGCCCGCCCGCGACTTCCACAATCGCCACGCGTCCATAATGCTAGCAATTGAGGCGGCGCTCGACGCGGTAGAAACCTTATAAAAAAAACCGCCGCACAACCCGGATGGGCTGGCGGCGGCAAGTCAAGCGTATCTGATGGGCGCGGATACGAGGTGGGACAACCCCGGCGTTTTCCGAATGGCAAACACATGGCACAAGTTGGGACAGGTGCGCGCGCCCAAGGCAACAGATCGCAGGCAGTAAACTTAGAAAAGCGAGGGCAAGGAAAGCCCGACAACCAACACGGCAAAGATCGACATCACGCCCAAAATATCCTCAACCAAGGTTTGCGATGAGCGGGCGGCGATGGCTTTGATCTCGGTAATCATGGAAACCTCCTAGCTTGTTGCCATATTGTTCTCACGTTCTTAACCTATTGTAAAGAACTTTATGTGAACATCTGAGAACAAAATAGGATTATCCCACCGCAATCAGCCTGATCGCCCGATCTTGGTCAAGCAACCACAACAGGTTGCGAACCGCTTGGCCGCGCGGGCTGGTCAAAGCGGGATCATCATGCAACAGCTTACGCGCGTCCGATTGCGCCACGGCCATAAGGGCCGTCTGCCTCTCCATATCCGCCACTCGAAACCGTGGCAGGCCCGATTGTGCGGTGCCAATCAGATCGCCCGCACCGCGCATTGCAAGGTCTTCTTCGGCAATCCGAAACCCGTCTTCTGTATCGCGCAGCACCTTCAGTCGCCGCTCGCCTGTCTCGGTCAGCGGCGATTGATACATCAAAAGACAGGTCGAATGGGCGGACCCGCGCCCAACGCGCCCCCGCAACTGATGCAACTGCGCAAGGCCAAAGGTTTCTGCGCGTTCAATCACCATAATTGATGCGTTGGGCACGTTCACCCCCACCTCGATCACCGTGGTCGCGACCAAAACCTTTGACCGGCCAGCTACAAACCCCGACATTGCAGCATCCTTGTCAGCGGCGGGCATCTGGCCATGCACCATCGCCACGATCCCCTCACCCAAAGCCGCGCGCAAATGCTGAAACCGCGCCTCGGCTGACGCGTAATCCAGCACCTCGCTATCCTCAACCAACGGGCAAACCCAATAGGCCTGCCGCCCCTCAGCCACAGCTTGGCGCAGCTTTTCGACCACCTCATCTATGCGCCCGGTAGGCACAAGTGCTGTTTGCACCGGCTTTCGACCCGGCGGCTTTTCATCCAGCACCGACACATCCATATCGCCGTAACTGGCAAGCGCCAGACTGCGCGGGATGGGCGTCGCGGTCATAACCAGCACATCAACCGATTGGCCTTTGGTGCCCAACTCCATCCGCTGCGCCACGCCAAAACGGTGCTGCTCATCCACCACCGCAAGGCGAAGATCTTGAAAGACAACATCTTTTTGGAACACCGCATGGGTGCCAACCAAAATCTGGATCCGGCCCTGCGCAAGGTCTTCAAGCTTACCCGCACGCTCCGCCCCTTTGTCGCGGCCCGTCAACAGTTCCAGCCGCACCCCGGCGAGGGCTGCCAATTCGACCAACCCAGCCAGATGTTGCCGTGCCAAAATTTCCGTGGGGGCCATCATCACGCCTTGTCCGCCCGCCTCTACCGCAACCAAAAGTGCCAAAAACGCAACCAACGTTTTGCCCGACCCAACATCGCCTTGCAGTAAGCGGTTCATCCGCAAAGGGGCGCCCATATCCTGCGCAATCTCTTGCGCGGCACGGGTTTGGGCGCCCGTAGGTTTGTAAGGAAGTGCTGCAAGCACGGCCTGCTGCATCCGCCCCGTCGCAATGCTTGGCCGCCCTTTGGCCTTGCGCAACGACGCGCGCGCCAGCGACAGAGTGACCTGATGGGCAAAAAACTCATCATAAGCAAGACGTTCACGGGCTGGGGCGGTGGCTGCAAAATCGGCATTGCTGCTCGGTGCGTGGGCACTGCTTACCGCCGCCCTCCAATCGGGCCAGCCTTCCTTGGCCTTTTGGCCGGGATCGATCCATTCGGCTAAATCCGGCATCCGCGCAAGTGCCGAAGCCGCGGCTTTGGCCACCATTTTTTGTGTCACCCCTGCGGTCAGCGGATAGACCGGCTCAAACTGCGGCAATTCTCCCGCATCCTCTAGTGCCAGGATGTGGTCGGGATGGACCATCTGCGCAATACCGTCAAACACCTCCACTCGCCCCGAAACCAGCCGTTTTTGTCCGGTTGGTAGCAGTTTTTGCAGGTAGTCGCCGCGCGCATGAAAAAACACCAGCTGAAATTCAAGCGCGCTGTCCGTCACCATAATCCGGTAGGGCCGCCCCTTGCTGCGCGGTGCAAAATGGGCGCCAACCGTCACCTCAACCGTTACGGTGGTCGGCGGCACAACATCGCGCACCGATGCGCGGCGGGCGCGATCAATCCCGGAGTGGGGCAGTAACAGCAGCAAATCCTTGGGTTTTTCCACCCCCAACCCCGCAAAAGCCTTGGCGGTTTTCGGCCCCACACCCTCAAGCGTTTCCAAATCAGCGAACAGTGGAAAAAGCACCTCTGGCCTGCTCATGCTGTGCCGATCAGCGCAATCCAGCCGTCCTCGTCAATTGTTTTTACGCCCAAAGCTTCGGCTGCTTTGGCCTTGGACCCCGCCCCTGGCCCGGCCACCAACAAATCGGTCTTGGCCGAAACCGACCCAGCCACCTTGGCCCCAAGACTTTCGGCCCGCGCCTTCGCCTCAGCCCGCGTCATTTTTTCCAGCGTCCCGGAGAACACCACGGTTTTTCCCGCCACAGGGCTGTTCACCGGCGCACGTTTGACCACAGGTTGCACCTCCAACTGGGCCACCAACGCGTCAATCGCCGCCCGCTCCTTGTCATTTTGGAACGTGGCCACGACCGAGGCGGCAAGAACCGCACCGACCCCGTCTATGGCAAGTAACTCGGTCCAGTCCGCGCCCTCGCCAATCGTCGCATGGGTCATCGCCGCCTCAAACTGATCCCAAGTGGAATAGTGATTGGCCAAAAGGCTGGCCGAGTTTTCACCAATATGCCGAATGCCAAGGGCGAAAATAACCCGATTAAGCGAGATCTTTCGCTTCTCATCAATGGCATCAAACAGGTTTTCGGCCGACTTGGCCCCCCAACCCTCGCGATTTTTCAATTGCTGCAAACCTGCGCCAAACCGCGCCCTAAGCGTGAAAATATCTGCCGGGGTCTGCACCCAACCGTCGCGGTAAAACGCTTCAACCTGCTTGGCGCCAAGGCCCTCAATGTCAAACGCTGCACGGCCAACGAAATGGCGCAAGCGTTCCACCGCTTGTGCCGGGCATATCAGACCACCGGTGCAACGGCGCACGGCATCGCCTTCCTCTCGCACAGCCGGCGAGTTGCACTCGGGGCAAAACGTTGGAAAATCATAAGGTTGCGCATCACGCTCCCGTTTCGACATATCAACATCTGCGATTTTGGGGATGACATCGCCGGCACGGTAAACCTGCACCCAATCGCCAAGGCGGATGTCTTTTCCATCGCGGATCGACTCGCCTTTGCTGTCGCGGCCTCGAATGTAGTCTTCATTATGCAACGTCGCGTTCGACACTACGACCCCGCCAACCGTGACCGGCTGTAACCGCGCCACCGGTGACAGCGCACCGGTGCGGCCGACCTGAATATCGATCGCCAAAAGTCGGGTCCAGGCCAATTCAGCCGGAAATTTATGCGCAATCGCCCAACGCGGCGTGGTGGATCGAAACCCAAGCCTACGTTGCAGCGCAAGGTCATTCACCTTGTACACCACACCGTCGATATCATAGCCAAGACTGGCCCGCTGTGTTTCAATATCCCGATGTTGCGCTATAAGGCTTGCGCCATCATAACAAATCTTGGTCAGGGGGTTGGTAGAAAATCCAAGCGTTTTCAATCTATTGATCGCAGCCAACTGCGTATCAGCCAACGCCTCGGACAGCGCCCCCCAAGCGTAAGCAAAAAACCTCAAGGGCCGTTCTGCCGTGATTCCCGCATCCAATTGCCGCAAAGACCCTGCAGCCGCGTTGCGTGGATTGGCAAAGGTCTTTCCTCCCCGCGCCACCTGACGCGCATTCAACGCCTGAAAGTCGGCATGTCTCATATACACTTCGCCGCGCACTTCCAACACTTCGGGCGCATTTGTCAGTGTCTGGGGAATGTCGGAAATGGTTCGCGCGTTTTGCGTCACATTTTCACCAACGGCCCCATCGCCGCGCGTGGCAGCTTGCACCAACCGCCCATGCTCATACCGAAGCGACAAGGACAGCCCGTCAATTTTTGGCTCGGCTGTAAAGGCAAGCGGGCCATCATGCCCCAGATATTTACGGATGCGATCTTCAAAATCGGCCACATCCGCATCGTCGAACGCGTTTTCAAGGCTCAGCATGCGAACCTCATGCGCGACCTTGGTAAAGCCTTCGGCCACTTCGGCACCGACATGCTCGCTCGGGCTATCCGCCCGCTTTATGGCTGGAAACCGGGCCTCAATCGCCTGATTTCGACGTTTCAGCGCGTCATACTCAGCATCCGATAGATCGGGCGCGTCTTGCGTGTGGTAGGCATGGTTGGCTGCCAAAAGCAGAGCCGCCAAGCGTTCCAATTCCGCCTGCGCCTGCGTCTCCGTTAATGCAGCTACATCCACACTTGCCCAATCCGCCATCCCAAACCCCTTTGTCTAGACCTGAACAGGTTTAGGGGTCTGTTAGCACCGCGTCCAGATGCCAGTCGTGCTCATCTGCCAATCAGGCCTTCATGCACCAATCGCAATGCGTGCCTCTTCTTGGCCGGGTGTTGGGTCGCGCAATACATAACCCCTGCCCCAAACGGTTTCGATGTGGTTCACACCACCCGTCGCTTCGGCCAATTTTTTGCGCAATTTGCAGATGAATACGTCAATAATCTTAAGCTCTGGTTCATCCATGCCGCCGTAAAGGTGGTTTAAGAACATCTCTTTGGTCAGCGTCGTTCCCTTGCGAAGGCTAAGCAATTCCAACATCTGGTATTCTTTGCCCGTCAAATGCACCGATCTGCCATCCACCTCAACCGTCTTGGCATCAAGATTTACGCAAACTTGCCCGGTTTTGATCACCGATTGCGAATGTCCTTTGGACCTGCGAATAATCGCATGAATACGCGCAACTAATTCTTCGCGATGGAAAGGTTTGGTCATGTAGTCATCGGCGCCAAACCCAAAACCCTTAAGCTTGCTTTCCGTATCATCCGCGCCCGAGAGAATCAGGATCGGCGTGTCGATCCGCGCCAAGCGCAACTGACGAAGCACATCATGCCCGCTCATATCTGGCAGATTAATATCCAACAAAATCAAATCGTAATCATACAGCTTTGCAAGATCGATCCCTTCCTCGCCCAAATCTGTGCAAAACACGTTCAAATTAGCGTGGGTCAACATCAATTCAATACTGCGCGATGTTGTAGGATCGTCTTCAACCAAGAGAATTCGCATATACTCACTCCGCATCTATCTGCCATTCATTAACCACCTTGCAGCCCAATGGTTAATTGGAAGTTACTGTGGTCAAGACAAACAGAAATACAATCTAAAGTTGTCTGTATTTTTGCAATGCGGTCACTTTAAGAGCGTTTTCACCATGTAATTCAACCGCAGCGCGCCACAAAGCAAACTCTTCCTCTGACAAAGAATAGCGTTGCAGTGCCTCTGATTCGACAATTAGGCCATAAATAACGGCCTTGACGACAATCGCCTTGCGGCTGGCCACCCAACGCCGCGTGTCTGCCGGGGGCAAATCTGCCCGGCTCAACACCTTTCCATCCGGCAACGTTACCTGCCGTGGCCCATCAACTTTTTTAAGATACATCCCACAACCCTCTTTGTGTGCAGGTACATTGCGGCATCAGACTTAACCAAGCGTGAAACGTGGGGTTGAGAGTGTGTTGCATTTTCCTATATTGCGATACATCAGCGTAAAGGCGGAACCATGTCCCTTGATCACCCGATGAATTCCTTAGGCTTTGCCAAGCCCCCTGCCGAGACACGCGTTGTGGTCGCGATGTCGGGCGGGGTTGATAGCTCGGCCGTGGCGGCGCAACTGGCGTCTGAAGGCTATGATGTGGTGGGCGTGACCTTGCAGCTTTATGATCACGGGGCGGCGCTGGCGAAAAAAGGTGCGTGCTGCGCGGGGCGCGATATTCATGATGCCCGCCGCGTGGCCGAAGTGATGGGATTTCCGCATTACGTGCTGGACTATGAAAACACCTTCCGTGAGGCGGTGATTGATGAATTTGCCGACGCCTATCTGGCGGGGGCGACGCCGGTGCCATGTATTCGGTGCAATGAACGGGTCAAATTTAAGGATCTGTTGAACACCGCCCGCGACCTGGATGCCGATTGCATGGCCACGGGTCATTATATTCAGCGCAAGGATGGGGCGGCGGGGCCGGAGTTGCATATGGCCGCCGATGCGGCGCGCGATCAAAGCTATTTCCTGTTTTCCACCACGGCGGAGCAATTGGCGTATTTGCGGTTCCCGCTGGGGCATTTGGAAAGCAAAGCCGAAACGCGGGCTTTGGCTGCCAAGTTTGGGCTGGCCGTGTCGGACAAGCCTGACAGTCAGGATATCTGCTTCGTTCCCAACGGAAACTATGCCGCGGTGATTGAAAAGCTGCGTCCCGGCTCGGCTGATCCGGGGGATATTGTCGACATGGAAGGCCACGTGTTGGGCCAGCATCGCGGGGTCATTCATTACACGATTGGGCAGCGGCGCGGGCTTGGGATTGGCGGTCTGGAAGACCCGCTTTATGTGGTGAAACTGGATGCCGATTTGAAGCGGGTTGTGGTGGGGCCGAAAGAGGCGCTTTCAACCCGGATCGTGCCGCTGAGAGAGATCAATTGGCTGGGGGATGTTCCGATGAACAGCCGTAAAGAATGGTCTTTGATGGTCAAGGTCCGCTCTACCCGTCCGCCGCGTGAGGCGATTTTGCGCCCCCTTTCGGAAACCGAAGCGGAGGTAGAATTGCTCAGCCCGGAAGAAGGGGTATCGCCCGGTCAGGCTTGTGTTTTTTATGAGCCAGCGGGCACCCGCGTTTTGGGTGGCGGTTGGATTTGGCGTGGAAAATAGCGGCGTATCCGCAGCTGAATCGCGCGCGG
>CBDTUV010000009.1:0-22330 GCA_965363575.1 uncultured Pseudorhodobacter sp.
AGCACCGCTGTTTATGACACGACGATTGGCTGGCGCTTTGTGAACCCTGTGATGAAGGCGCTGTATGACACTCATTCGATGCCGGAAACCGCCGATGTTGTGGCGGCGGAGTATGGGGTAGGGCGCGACGATCAAGACCTGTTCGCCGCGCGGTCGCAGGCGCGCTGGCGTGTGGCGCAGGCAGCGGGCGTGTTTGGGGATGAGGTTGTGCCGGTCAGCTTGCCGCAAAAGCGCGGTGATCCGGTGGTTGTGGCGGTGGATGAGCATCCGCGCCCGGATACCACGGCGGCGCAATTGGCGGGGTTGCGGGGGATCAATGGGGCGGGGCTGTCGGTGACGGCGGGGAATGCGTCTGGGGTGAATGACGGCGCGGGGGCGATGGTGATTGCGTCCGCTGCGGCGGCGCAGGCGCAAGGGCTTACGCCCAAGGCGCGGATTGTGGCGATGGCCGTGGCGGGGGTGGAACCGCGGGTCATGGGGATCGGCCCGGTGCCTGCGGTGCAAAAGGTGCTGGCGCGGGCCGGGCTGACGCTGGACCAGATGGATGTGATAGAGCTGAACGAGGCCTTTGCCGCACAAGCTTTGGCCGTTTTGCGCGCGCTGGGGCTGCCCGATGATGCAGCGCATGTGAACCCGAACGGCGGGGCGATTGCGCTGGGCCATCCCTTGGGGATGAGCGGGGCGCGGTTGGTGATGACCGCGATGTATCAGCTACACCGCACGCAGGGGCGCTTTGCCCTATGTACGATGTGTGTGGGCGTGGGGCAGGGGATCGCGCTGATTATTGAGCGGGTTTGAGGGGGGGCGACCTTTGGGCCCTTCAAGGCTTAACCATCCGTTAACCAAAAGCTGGCAATAAGGGCGGATGAAAGCACTCATCCTGATCTTTGCCGTAGGTCTTGGTCTTGCCGCCTGTGGCGCGCAGCCTGCTCCGCAGATGTGGGGGGCCGCGCGCACGGATGTGGTGCGGGATGGGCGCAGCTATACCCTGTTTCAAAAAGGCAAACAGGTAGAGGTTATCCGGCTGGGTTGGGCATCGCGCGGCGAGCATCAAGCGATCCGCGCCACGATGATAGAGTTGATCCCCGAGGTGACGGGATGTCGTTTGGTGGAAAGCACCTTGCAAGGCGACAGTGGCGAGATGCGAGGGCGGGTCACTTGCCCTAAGGGTGCGGGATAAGGGGCGGCTGTGCGCAGTTGCGTTGGGCCGCCCAAAGCTGCGGCCCAATGCTTAAAACATCTTAGATGCTGTCCAACCGCACGGGCGCGCCGGTTTTGGCCGAAAGGGTCGCAGCCTCGGCCATGGCCAAGGCGGCGACACCGTCGTCCAGCGTCACCGGCATGGGCGTGCCATCCACCAATGCGGCCACAAATGCTGCCCATTCGGCGGTATAGGCAGCCATATAGCGTTGGAGGAAGAAATAAGTCGGTTTTGCCCCGACTACGCCAGCAGCAGTCGATTTCACGACCGTGTTTTCCAGCATATTCTGGGCTTGCAACAACCCTGTCGACCCCAGCAATTCCACGCGCTGATCATAGCCATAGGCCGCCCGACGAGAGTTCTTGATAACCGCGATACGGCCATCGCCGTAGGTCATCGTGACCACGGCGGTATCCACATCACCGGCAAGGCCAATCGCGGGGTCCACAATCGACGTGCCAACGGCGCTGATGGTGACAGGCGGCGTGCCCATGATGAAATTCGCCATGTCAAAGTCATGGATCATCATATCGCGAAACAATCCGCCTGACACTTTGACATAAGCCACTGGCGGCGGTGTCGGGTCGAAAGAGGTGATCGACAGCAGTTCGGGTTGGCCAATCTCACCTGCGTCAACGGCGGCTTTCAGCGCGCCAAAGTTGGGGTCGAAACGGCGGTTGAAACCGATCATAATCGGGCGGCCATTGGCGGCGGCAAGTTTTTGGCAAGCCTGCGCGCGCGCCAGCGACAAATCCACCGGCTTTTCGCAAAACACGGCCTTGCCCGCCGCAGTTGCTGCCTCAATCAACCCGGAATGGGTGTCGGTGGACGTGGCGATCAGCACGGCGTCAATGTTTGGGTCAGCGATGATTGCGTCATTGGTGCGCGCCTCGCAGCCATACTGTGCGGCCAATCGGGCGGCAGCCTCGGGGATGAAATCCGAAACGGCGACAAGCGTGCTGCCGGGATGGGCCGTGATTGCGGTGGCATGGACGCCTGCAATACGACCTGCGCCAAGAAGACCAACGTTCAGCATATGGGGTTCCTTGCAAATTTGAGGCCAGGGATTTGTGACTTGCTATATGGGCCAAAGCATTGCCGCAGGACCGCTGAAACCGCAAGGGGCAAGCCCTGTGCAATTTCGTGGCGGAATGGGGCGGCTGGATGGGTCTGTCCTTGACAGTGGCGGTTTCAATAGAAAGAAACAGGGTGCAAGGCCGATAGGCCCAATCACATGGCTGAACCGAACCTTTCGCCACCCGTCATCCTATTTGCGGTAAGACCGCTTGGAGTAGCCTCATGAAATTTCGCTTTCCCATCGTCATCATTGACGAAGATTTCCGGTCTGAAAACTCCTCGGGCTCCAGCATTCGTGCGATTGCCGAGGCGATTGAGAAAGAAGGGTTTGAGGTTTTGGGCGTCACCAGCTATGGCGATCTGTCCAAATTCGCACAGCAACAATCGCGCGCCAGTGCCTTTGTGCTGTCGATCGACGACGAAGAATTCAGCCTCGGCCCCGACCTTGACCCGGCTGTTTTGAACCTGCGCAGTTTCATCGAAGAAGTGCGCTGGAAAAACGCCGATGTGCCGATCTATATCTATGGCGAAACCAAAACCAGCCGCCACTTGCCCAATGATATTTTGCGCGAGTTGCACGGCTTTATCCATATGTTTGAGGATACGCCGGAATTCGTGGCTCGCCACATTATCCGAGAGGCAAAATCCTATCTGGATGGTATCCAGCCGCCGTTCTTCAAGGCGCTGCTGAACTATGCCGAGGATGGGTCGTATTCTTGGCATTGCCCCGGCCATTCCGGCGGTGTGGCGTTCTTGAAAAGCCCGATTGGCCAGATGTATCACCAGTTTTACGGCGAAAACATGCTGCGCGCCGATGTCTGCAACTCGGTCGAAGAGTTGGGGCAATTGCTGGACCACAACGGCGCGATTGGCGCGTCTGAACGCAACGCTGCGCGGATTTTCAACGCGGATCACTGTTTTTTTGTAACCAATGGCACGTCTACATCCAACAAAATGGTTTGGCATCATACGGTTGCGCCCGGCGATGTGGTGGTGGTGGATCGCAACTGCCACAAATCGATTTTGCACAGCATCATCATGACCAATGCCATTCCGGTGTTTTTGAAACCGACGCGCAACCACTATGGCATCATCGGCCCGATTCCGCGCGCCGAGTTTGAGATTGAGGCGATCAAGGCCAAAATTCGCGCCAACCCGCTGTTGAAAGGCGTGGATGCCGATACGGTGAAACCCCGGATCATGACGCTGACGCAATCGACCTATGACGGGGTGCTTTACAACACCGAAACCATCAAGGACGTGCTGGACGGCTATATTGAGAACCTGCATTTCGATGAGGCGTGGCTGCCGCATGCAGGCTTCCACCCGTTTTATGGCACTTTTCATTCGATGGGGCGTAAACGCGAGCGGCCGATGCAGTCGGTGACCTATGCCACGCAATCCATCCATAAATTGCTGGCAGGGATCAGCCAAGCCAGCCATGTTTTGGTGCAAGACAGCCAAACTACCAAGCTGGATCGGCATCTGTTTAATGAGGCTTACCTCATGCACACCTCAACCAGCCCGCAATACAGCATTATTGCCAGCTGTGATGTGGCGGCCGCGATGATGGAACCGCCCGGCGGCACCGCCTTGGTCGAAGAAAGCATCATGGAAGCGCTCGATTTCCGCCGTGCCATGCGCAAGGTCGATGAGGAATACGGCAATGACTGGTGGTTTCAGGTCTGGGGCCCAGAGGCGTTGGAAGAAGAAGGCATTGGCCACGCCAAGGATTGGGTGCTTAAACGCACCGATGCCGAAGGTGTGCAAGCGTCGGACGGTGCCGAGTCTTGGCACGGATTTGGCGATATGGCGCCGGGGTTCAACATGCTGGACCCAATTAAGGCCACGATCATCACCCCCGGCCTGAACCTTGATGGCCGGTTTGAGGATGAGGGTATCCCCGCCTCGATCGTCACCAAATATCTGGCAGAACACGGTGTTGTCGTTGAAAAAACCGGGCTTTACAGCTTTTTCATTATGTTCACCATTGGCATCACCAAAGGGCGTTGGAACTCGCTGCTGACCGCGTTGCAGCAGTTCAAGGATGACTATGCCAAGAACCAACCGATGTGGCGCACCATGCCGGAATTCTGCGCCAAACATACCCGGTATGAAAAGATGGGTCTGGCCGATTTGTGCCAGCATGTGCACAAGCTTTACGCCAAATATGACGTCGCGATTTTGTCGACCGAAATGTACCTGAGCGACCATACCCCGGCGATGACACCTACCGATGCGTTTTCGCATATCGCCAAGCGCACGACCCAGCGGGTTGCGATTGATGCGCTGGAAGGCCGGATCACGACCAGCCTTGTAACGCCCTATCCGCCCGGTATTCCGCTGCTGATCCCGGGTGAGGTGTTCAATAGAAAGATTGTGGAATACCTGAAGTTCAACCGCGAATTTGCGCGGGAGTGTCCGGGCTTTGAAACCGATATCCACGGGTTGGTCCAAGAAGCCGATGACCACGGGGTGGTCCATTACTTTGCCGATTGTGTGGCAAAGTAGTGGGATGCCAAGCGGCGGGATGTGCCGTCCCGCGCGCTTGGCAATTGCGGCCTTTATTATCGCGGGGTGCCTTATGTCCCCAAGTTATTGCAAACTAGGAGTGTATTAGTCATGAAAATTGCTGTCATTGGGACGGGATATGTGGGCCTCGTGTCCGGGGTTTGCTTTTCCGATTTTGGCCATGACGTTGTTTGCGTGGATAAATCAGCTGACAAAATCGCGCAGTTAATTCGCGGCGAGGTGCCTATCTATGAACCGGGTCTGGATGTTGTGATGACCCGCAACGTTGAGGCTGGGCGACTGCATTTCACCACCGATCTGAAGGCGGCTGTTCAAGGCGCCAAGGCAATTTTTATCGCCGTTGGCACCCCGTCGCGGCGCGGCGATGGGCACGCGGATTTAACCTTTGTGATGGCCGCCGCTGCCGAGATTGCCGCCGAGTTGACCGACTATGCGGTTGTTGTCACCAAATCCACCGTGCCTGTCGGCACCAACCGCAAAGTGGCCGAGGTTATTCGCCAAACTGCGCCGGATGCGGATTTTGATGTCGCCTCGAACCCCGAGTTTTTGCGCGAAGGCGCCGCGATTGACGACTTTATGAAACCTGACCGCGTTGTGGTGGGCGTTGAAACCGAGCGCGCGAAACAGGTGATTGGCGAGGTGTACCGCCCGTTGTTCCTGCGCGACTTTCCGATTGTCTATACCGGGCTCGAAACGGCCGAGATGATCAAATACGCAGCCAACGCCTTTTTGGCGACCAAGATCAGCTTTATCAACGAAGTGGCTGGCCTGTGCGAACGGGTTGGCGCGGATGTGAAAGATGTGGCGCGCGGCATTGGCCTTGATGGGCGCATCGGGCGGAACTTTTTGCATGCGGGGCCGGGCTATGGTGGGTCGTGTTTTCCAAAAGATACCAAAGCCTTGGCGCGGATTGGGCAAGAACATGGCTATCCGATGCGCATCACCGAAACGGTGATCGAAGTAAATGACGGGGTCAAACGCCGGATGGTCGACAAGATCTGCGACCTCTGCGACGGGTCGGTGAATGGCCGCATCGTTGTGGTGCTGGGTGTCACTTTCAAACCCGAAACCGACGATATGCGCGATGCGCCTAGCCTGACTATTGTTCCCGCTCTTGTCGGCGGCGGGGCAAAGGTGCGAGTGGTCGATCCGCAAGGCCTGCGCGAAGGCAAGGCGATGTTGCCGGGCGTGGACTGGTTTGAAGACCCCTATGCCGCCGCCGAAGGTGCCGATTTGGTGATCATTCTGACCGAGTGGAATGAATTTCGCGCGCTTAACCTTTTACGGCTTGCCGATGCTATGGCCGTCCCACGCTTGGCCGATCTGCGCAATATTTACAGTCGCCAAAGTGCTTTGGACGCGGGTTTTGTCGCTTATGACGGGGTCGGGCGTTGATGTCTTAACAAAACGGGCCAAAGGGTAAACGCAGCGGTTTCCCCCCGCATAGTTTCCTAAGCCCTGCCTCCTAACGTCTTGTTGATATTACAGATGTAAGGGGAGCCATGATGCCTGAAGACCTATCCGCCAACCTGTCGATGCCGCTGTTGATGCCGTCGCAAGCGCAAAAACATGTGACCCATAATGAGGCGCTGCTGGTGCTGGATGCGCTGGTCCAACTGACCGTTGCAAACCGCGATTTGGCTGTGCCGCCGTCAAGCCCGGTCAACGGCGATCGCCATATTGTCGCCCCCGCCGCCGCCGCACTTTGGGGTGGGCCTGCACAGTCCGTGGCGGTTTTGGTGAATGGCGTGTGGATGTTCTACGCGCCGCGCCCAGGTTGGCAGGCCTATGTTCTGGCCGAAGAGCGCACGGTGGTTTGGCAAAATGGTGCGTGGCAAGACGTGCATGCCGCGCTTAATTCCTTGGACGAACTTGGGATAAACACCACCGCCGACAGCACAAATCGTTTGTCCGTCGCGTCAACCGCCACACTGCTCAGCCATGTTGGCAACGGCCATCAGCTTAAAATCAACAAGGCCGCAACGACCGATACCGCCAGCATGCTGTTTCAAAGCAATTGGTCGGGGCGGGCGGAAATGGGCCTGTCGGGCAATAATGATTTTGGCGTCAAAGTCAGTCAAAATGGCAGCACTTGGGCCGAGGCGCTGCGGTTTGAGGCAGCAACCGGCAAGGGCGTGTTTGGGTTTGGGTTGGGGGTTCAAGGTGCAATTACCGGGACTGCTGTCACGCAATCGGCAGGCGATACGACGGCGGGCCGGTTGACCAAAGTGGGTGATTTTGGTTTGGGCGGCGTCACCTCGGGCGCTGTTTCTGCGCCATCAAACGATTTGAATTTGGTGACCGCGACAGGCTGGACCGATATTGACGCGGCCACGCTGAACAAACCCAGCGCCATTGCGACCGGGTCGTGTTTGACCACAGTGCGCGGCGCCAATCGGGCGCATCAGATGGCGTTCAACATTCAAAACACCCTGAACCCCTTGGTGATGCTGCGTGTTCAAAGCGGCGATGGCACGGTTTGGTCGCCGTGGCGCTCGATCTATGACCAGTCAAATATTCTGGGGGCGGTCAGCCAATCTGCCGGCGTGCCAACCGGTGCGATTATTGAGCGGGGCAGCAATGGCAATGGTGATTTTACGCGCTTTGCCGACGGGACCCAGATTTGCACGCACAAACTCACTGCGGCGAATGTGTCGACGGCCTCTGGCAGCCTTTTCACCTCGCCAACCGTCGATTGGGTGTTTCCGGTGGCATTTTCGGTGGCGCCCGTCGTTTCGGGGGTGGGCGGTGGCACGCTGCGTTGGGTGGGTGGCGTCAGTGCCAGCGCCACGACCGCCAATTTGCGAGCGATGTCGAGCGTGTCCGAACCCGGGTCGACCGTTATTGACGCGATGGCTGTTGGGCGTTGGTATTAGACGGAAAACGTCGATGAAGATCAAACTTTCGCCCACGCGCATGGATGCGCCTTTGTCTTTGCGCCGTGATGACGATGCTTTGATCATCAATGATACCCGGCAGGACCTTGCAACATATCAGGCTGGTGACAGTGATTGGATCATCGGCCAGCCCGCGCAGATTGATGTGAAATGGCAGGTTGCGGTCGTGTTTCCACATGGTTCCGATGCCACCAAGACCCTGCTGTTTCCCATGCCCATTGTGGCAAGACGAAACGGCCCAATCAAAACATCACCAGCGCGCGGCACCGAGACGAAAACCGCGTGATGGGGCGATCAATGCTTTAGACAGTTCTTACGGCGGTTGCGTCGCAGTCGCCGTAAGGTTTATGCGCAAGGTCGGCCTGCAAAACGCCGCTAGCGCCTTGCATAGATATCTTCATAGCGGACAATATCATCTTCGCCCAAGTAGCTGCCGGTTTGCACCTCAATCAGAACCATCGGCAGCTTGCCGGGGTTTTCCATCCGGTGCATGGCCCCCAGCGGAATATACACCGATTGGTTTTCGGTCACCAATTTCACCTCGTCATTTACAGTCACTTTTGCCGTGCCTTGAACCACAATCCAATGTTCCGACCGATGCACATGGCTTTGTAAGGACAGTGCCGCACCCGGATGTACATGAATTCGTTTGACCTGAAAACGATCCGCCAAAACCAAAGTTTCAAACCATCCCCAAGGGCGGTGATCCACCGGAAACTGTGTTGCCTGCTTGGCGCGCCGTGCTTTCAGAACGCTAACGGCCTTTTTTACATTCTGACTGTCCGAAATATCGGCAACCATCACCGCGTCACGCATCGCAATGGCGACAACATTCTTTAGCCCGATGCCAACCAGTTCAATTTCTGGATTTTCTGACCGCAGCAGCGTGTTTTCGCAGTCAAAACCCGTGGCCCGCGCAGACATCGCATTGCCCACAGCGTCTTTAGAGGATTCCTGCCACACCGCTTCCCAGCTACCCAAATCAGACCAATGCCCGTCAAAACGGACCACGCTGACGTTTTTGGCTTTTTCCATAACGGCAAAATCTATTGAATCCTCGGGCACCTTTGCCCAAAGGCCGGGGTCGATCCGGGTGAAAGACATATCCTCGGTCGCGGTTTCAACGGCGGCCTGAACCGTGGCCAGAATCTCGGGCGCGTGGGCCTGAAAGGCGGCGATCATGGTCTTGGCAGAGGCCAGGAAAACCCCCGCATTCCACAAATGGCGGTTGTCGGCCAACAAAGCCTCGGCCTGCGCGTGATCAGGCTTTTCGATGAAGCGTGCCAAGTGATGCACGCCGGGATGGGTTTGCGCGCCGCTTTCCAGCCAGCCGTAGCCGGTTTCTGCGCGGGTTGGTGCGATGCCGAAGGTTACGATTTGACCATCGGCGGCAGCCGCAGCACCCTGCAAAACCGCTTGGCGGAACGCTGGCGCATCGGCGATTGCGTGGTCTGACGGAACCAAAAGAATCATGGCATCCGGGTCGATTTTTTCTGCCAGAATGGCCGCAGCGATTGCCGCAGGGGCCGTATTGCGGCCTTCGGGTTCAATCATGATGCCCGCTGGTTTAACGCCGATTTTGTCAAGCTGTTCGGTCACAATGAACCGAAAACCATCGCCCGTAATCACAAGCGGTGCGTTGAACCCTGTGCCGACAAAGCGGCGGGCCGAAGCTTGAAATAAGCTTTCGTCGCCAACAAGGTTGGTGAATTGTTTGGGATAGCTTTGGCGGGAAAGCGGCCATAGCCGGGTGCCAGAACCGCCACAAAGCAGGATAGGTGTGATGTTCATATATGAACCTCCGTTAATCTTTGGGCAGCGATTACTTTACAGATAGGCGCTTTCTAGCCTGAATAATAAACTCCGACCATGGCAAGGCAGTCTGTTCGGCAATTTTAATGATCTCCGCTAATTCTGCTCCAAATACATCCTTTGTCTGTTCGGGGGCCAGCGTAGGATAGTGTTTCTGCCCTACCCGCCCGCTGACCGCTGGCTTGGCCAAGGTCAAAGCTTCGGGTTTACATTTTTTATAAAAGTCTTGCGCGCCAACCATGACGTCATTGGCGATCCATAAAAACAAGGCAAAGGGATCGCGCAAGAAGCGTGCTCCTGCAAGTTCGAAGTCCACCAACCGCAGACTGCCATCCGACATATAAATGAAATTATGGGTTGAGAAGTCATTCTGGCACAGTTTTTTGTCGGCGAGCGCTGCGCCAATGCGAATAATCTCTCGCAGAACGGCTGTTTTGTTTGCAGGGGTCAGATCGGTCAGTTTGTCGCTGAGCATCTGACCGTAAAGCCGCTCGAGCACGACACGGCCAGCGGTTGCATCATCATCCCAACTGCGAATGGCCGGGGCGACATTCTGGCCCGCCAAGACCCGCAACCCATTCAGCTCTGACCTCAGCTTGTCGCGCGATTGCAGGCTGGTGTAGCGAATAACTTTGGTAAAGCTGTCGCTGCCAAAATAGTACTTTCGGTTCACGCGGGCTTTGTCATGCAGGCTATAATTTACCTTGCTATAGGGCACAGTTAAACCATCTACCGTCAGCGCACGGCGGCGGATTGTATAGACCGGCCGCTTGCCATCTTTGATCAGCGTGACGGTCGCGTCCTGACAGGCCTCCAGTATTTCGGCAGGGTCAAGCGGCAGCAAATGGTCTTTGCCAAAGGGTATGTATTCCGCAGGACGGCTGAGTTCGACCACGATCAGATCAACATGCCGCGACAACTGGCCCAGCATCGTTTTCACATAAGGGATACCGCGTGCAAAAATCAGCTGGTGAATAACATTCAAAAACAAGATCGCATCCAACGCCTCAAACTCGGCCGCTGATTTTTCGGCGATCTTCATCAGATCCGCCTCAAAGAACATCGCTGGCGAGCCTGAATGCGCCTTTAGGGCTTTGCACAGGGCAACGTTGTCGGAATTAACATCAAAGCCGATGGTGTTGGGAAAGGTTTCGGCCAGAACAAAAGACGCAAAGCCGGCGTTGCACCCTACATCCAGAATACGGATTTGCCCTTTGCGCTGAACATGGGAAAACTCCCGCGTCAGCAAATCGCAACTGGCACGCAACAGCGCCTCACGGTCACTTTTTTTAGGGTCATCAAGGCCGTAAAACGGCTGATAGCTTTGCTGGGCGGTGATGACGGCCTCGGTGGCCGCCACCGCTTTGGCGCGCGCGGCAGCGGCATCTTTAGGCGGGATCACAGCCAGATCGTTTTCGGGGCGATCAAAGACTGCTGCAAATCCGGGAAATCCGTCGGGCTGGCCATGGGTGGCAAGTTCGGGCGCAGGTTGTTGTGGCGTATGCCTGCTCAGATATTCCGGCGATGCCATCAAGGCTGCGCGCAGATGGCCAAGGCTTGGTTGCGTTTGCAGTGCAAGCGCACCTTTCAGCGATGGGGTGCGCCCCAACAAGTCATGAAACACAGCCTCTACATCATCCCGGTCAAGAGTGAGCGCCTCAAGATGCTTGAACACATTGGCATCGTAATGTCGAAACGTGGTGAGATCATGGGCGGGATTGGCTGTTTGCCACGCGTCGAGGCGCTGCGCAGTTTCTGGAGCCTCGGCCAAGGCGGTATTGTGGGGCGCTAGCCAATACAACAGATAGGGCAGCCAACCCATTGGATTAACACGCAAATCGGCAAGGGGAACGATCACAGGTTCAATGTCAGTCGCGGGGTGATCTTGTTGGAACGCCGCAAACAGTTTGAAATCACGGCTGGCG
Source organism: uncultured Pseudorhodobacter sp. (assembly GCA_965363575.1). GTDB lineage: Bacteria > Pseudomonadota > Alphaproteobacteria > Rhodobacterales > Rhodobacteraceae > Pseudorhodobacter. The sequence goes on from CBDTUV010000009.1 coordinate 11,445, forward strand.
AAATCGACAAATCCATCGGCGGTGTCTTTGGCCGATCCAGCCTTGACCGCGGCCTCAAACCGCAGGGTTGCGGCAACCCCGTGCGGCTCGAACTCCACCAATGACACCTGCTGGGCTGGTGCCACTGCCACCCCAATGTCGGCCAATAGCGTTAGCACCACACTCTCGGCGTGCGGCCAGGTTTTCAGGTCAATCAGACCCTGAGTAGCCGTCATAGAAACGCCTTTCCAATCGGCATCACGCCGCAAGATGTTACTGCCCATCACCAATGTCCAATCCTTCAAATATTTCAGAAAGCCGCGCTTTGAACCGAAGCGCTATGGCTTGGGTTGAGAAGTTTTCACGCACATTCTTCAAGGCAGCCGTTGCCCGCCTCGAACGCTCCGCCGGGTTGTCAAACACCGCGCGCAATTGCTGCGCTGCATGGCCCACATCCGGTTCGGCCCAATGCTGATCTTTGCGCACAAAGATATAGTCTTGCGGGTCAAGCCGGGCCTCTCGGTAGTCGACCAGCCATGCGGTTTCATCGGAACAAAAATCCATATTGGCGGAATACCCAGTGCACACCACAGGCACGCCGATGCCCATTGCCTCAATCATGCCAAAACCCCAGCCTTCGGATTTATGCAGTGAAATATAGCAATCGGATCCCTTTTTCAGCAGCAATAAATCCTCATAACTCAGCGTTTCATTGATCAAGCGTATCCGGCTGTCTTGCGCCATGATCGCATCAACCTGTCGCCAAATCTTTAACTGCTGCGGGTCTGCGACCGAATTTCGGTTTTGGGTTTTGACCACCAATCGCACATCGGGTCGGTCGGCAAAGGCGCGGCGAAACGCCTCCAAAACCGCAACGGGGTTTTTGCGCTGCACAAAAGAAAAGCTGTCAAAGGCCACGAGGAAAACAAACTCATCCCCTTTCAGGCGAAAGCGGCGGTTTACAAAGGCGCGCGCGCGCGTGCGATCAATCTCGCCCACATCCTCATAGCACATGCCGACATTTACGACCGGTCGGTCCATATGCGGTTTGTAGATTTTCACGCCATAGTCGGCGGCGACCCAAATCTCATCGATCATATTCATGCCAAGGTAATGGCACAGCGCCGGCGTATCCAATTCCCAATAAACATAGGCGATATTATAGGCGCCCGAGAACACATCGGGCTGATAGGCAAAGGCCAGCGGAATGGATTCCGCGTTCAGCTGGATCAGGTTCACCCGCGCGCGTTTATAGGTTGAAAGCTCGCCCACTTGGCTAAAGCCTTCGGGGGCGGGGTTATCCATGCCGAAATCAACTGCATTCACGCTATAGCCCGTCTGCTCCATAATCTTTTGCGACAAGCGTGAGGCTTGGCCCAAGCCTGACGCCTTTTGGAACGGGCCAATCATTTGCACATCGACCGTTGCAGGCCCGGTCGGGGCGGGCATGGCGGCGGCATGAAAGCGGTCGCCTTGGGGGGTGATGGTCAAAAACGCCCGCGCGGTCAGATCATAACCTTGGCGGCGCAGCAGCCCTGCAAACCGCTGGCGGGTAAGCGCGGGCAAGTCATCATCGCCAACGGTCAGAACCGCTGCGGCAAAACGTTCCAGATCACAAAGTCCCCCGTCTCGCGGTTTCAGCAAAGCCTCCACCTGCGCGGGTGGCAAATAGCGCATGATATGCGCGCGACCCGCCGCTGCGATCAGCATCAAACACAGCACAAACAAGCGCCGATGCTCGGCCTTCCCCATGTCAAGAAAGTGAAACTGCACATGGCCGTGATGATATTGTTCGGTAAAATGGCACAGCCCGAAATCATCCAATTGCCGCACAGGGTGAATGGATTGCATCAGCTCGACATAATGCTCCGGGACCAGACAATCCTCAAACCCCAGGCTTGGTGCTTCGGAAATGCACCACCAGTAAATAAACCAAGGCACCTGTTCTTGCCCTAGCAAGCCCATTAGCTTTGGCTGTGACGCCAGCCGCCACCACATCGCCCTTGTAAAGGATGGTGTTAGGTTTGGCATCGTGACCAACCCGTTCAACCGTTCCAACTCTGCCCGGCCCAGCGGGATGCGCCAAGGCGAGCCCATGCGGTAGGTGTTGATGTACCACGCCAAGAACCGATCAAGATCTTCACGCCCAGGGCGGCGGTCATAGCTTTCATTCAACCGAAAACGATAGGCGGTGAAGTCCAGATAGGCGCTTTGGCCCGAAGGCTGTGGACTATCATCTTGGTCCACAGGCCAAATGCCCGTGGTGGCGAACATCGTGTCATGCTTCTCCAGCCGTGGCTCTTGGATGGTGGCGGCCTCGGCCTCAAACGCCGGGATCAGGCGTAAGGCGTCAGTCAAACTTGCCAGTTCGGTTTTCAACACAACCCGGCAGCTTTGCAATTCCGCGGGTTCGGTGTTTTCGAACGGGGGGGCAACCGATGCGGACAAGGTCACGTTGCCAATCACCGCGCGCGTTCCGTCCAGTACCTTTACGGTCAGTCGGCCATCGGCCGCAGCGGCGGCCTCAATGATGTCGCCGGTCAAGGTAAAGCGAAACCCCGCGCCGCCATCGCCAAACCCTGCAGCCAGCACATCGCCGCGAAACGCATCTGCGCGGCTTTCAGCCAGTTGCACATCGCCTGCAAACAACCCCACCGGCAACCCGCCCCGGTCACGCGGGGTGCCAGTCACCCAGCCAACCACGTCAACACCGTCAATGCCTTCAACACAGCCGGTGATCGTAGGGCCAAACCCAGACCGCCGCATCTGGCGGCGCAGACCCGTGCGAACGCCCACGGGCAAAACTCCTGCCAACGCCCTCATCATGCCAGCGCGTCGTAGTCAGATTTGGCCATCATCGCGGCAAGGGTCCGCACGCTCACTTTCGGCTCCCAGCCAAGCGTTTCGCGTGCCTTGGTTGGATCGCCAATCAGCAATTCCACCTCGGCCGGGCGAAAGAACTTTTCGTTAATCTCAACCACACGCTTGCCGCTTTTGCGGTCTGTCGCGGTTTCATGAATGCCCTCGCCGTCCCAGACCAGATCCATGCCAACCGCCTCCGCCGCATAGTTCACAAAGTCGCGAATCGTTGTGGTGGTGTTGGTCGCCAGCACATAGTCATCGGCCACATCCTGTTGCAGCATTCGCCACATGCCCTCGACATAATCGCCGGCAAAGCCCCAGTCGCGCCGCGCATCCATATTGCCAAGCTGCATCGGATCGGTGCCGCCATGCGCTAATTTGGCCAGTGCCAGCGTGATCTTGCGGGTCACAAATTCCTTGCCGCGCAACGGGCTTTCATGGTTGAACAAAATACCCGACGACGCATGCATCCCAAAGCTTTCGCGGTAATTCATTGTGATGAAATGGCCATAAACCTTGGCCACCCCATAAGGCGAGCGCGGATAAAGCCGGGTGGTTTCGCGTTGCGGCACCTCTTGGACCAGCCCAAACATCTCAGACGTAGAGGCTTGGTAGAACCGCGTTTCCGGGCGCAAGGTGCGCAGCGTATCCAGCACCCGCACCACACCCATGCCATCCACATCGGCGGTGTAAATTGGCAATTCCCATGACGCGCCGACAAAACTTTGCGCAGCAAGATTGTAAAACTCATCCATCGCAACGTCGCGAATCACGCGGTAGATATTGTTAGGCTCGGTCAAATCGAAATCATGCAGATGCACGTCCTTTGCCACGCCCAACGCCTCCAGCCGCCCCAATTCGGGCTGCGAAATGCGCCGCACGCCGCCATGTACCTCATATCCTTTTTCAACCAGAAGCTTTGCCAGATAGGCGCCGTCCTGTCCTGTAATTCCTGATACGAAAGCGGTTTTCATGGTCACACCTGGCTTCTTTCCAATGATCAATTCTTGAATCCTGTCGGCCCGACAGCAGGCCATCCGATTAAAGACACGCCTTTGATGAACATTTAAAAAAGACATTAAATTATTGTTAATATTGCACTATTATCAATAATTTTACCAAAATAAACCAACCGTGCGGTCTGGTGTCGCCTTGTGAAAATTCACCTGCGGACCAAAATTGCCGAAGCAACCGCCCCATGCGACCAAAGGAAGCCTGTCTGTGCTTGACCGTGTCCACCGCATCTTTCAGCGCTATGCCGATGAAAACCTCAGGTTGCAGTTTCGCGATTCTAAAGAGGCCGATTTTCCCGGCTTTGCGCAGGTCGATACGATGCGGCTGGAACGCAATCGCTTGATCGTCGAAGGCTGGACCCGCGCGGACCGCATCGGTTTGCGGCTGAACCGTGCGACCGTTTGGGCGGTGCCGGATCTGGTTCGCCAAGGCCAAACAGCCCGTGGTTTCACGCTCGATATTCCCTTTGAATCCGGCGCGCCGCAGCTTTTGACCGTGGCGGGGGAAACAGAACAGGCCCACCCGCTGCCCCGCTTTTCCAAAGCGCATCTGGCATGGGCGCGGTGGCGGCTTTGGGCGCCGTATCTCTACCGCCTTACCACCCTCCTTCCTCAAATCTGGCGCTGGAAACGGCAAGGCGATCTGGCCGCGCGCGAGGTGGTCAAGGAACGGCTTGGCCTTTTGCCCCGGTCGGATGCGGTTGAAATGTCGGATGCGGTCTTGTTGCCCAATACCGGCGCAATCCCGCCGCCACCCTTCAAAACCGTGACCGTGGTGATGCCGGTCTACAACGCCTTTGACGTGATGGTGCAGGCGCTTGACCGCGCCGAGCGTCACGCTGATCTGCCCCTGCGAATCATTGTAGTTGAAGATTGCTCGACCGATCCGCGTCTGCGCCCTTGGTTGACCCTATGGGCGCAATCGCCCACCCGCCGTGTGCAAACAGAGTTGATCTTGAACGACACCAATCGGGGCTTTATCGGCACCGTCAATCGTGGGTTGGCCCGCGCGCGCGACTTTCCAAATGACCCGGTGGTCTTGCTCAATTCCGATGCGCTGTTGCCAGCGGGTTGGACCTCTCGGCTTGTCGCTCCCTTGGCCGATCCTCGGGTTGCCAGCGTCACGCCGATGTCCAACGATGCCGAAATTTTCAATATTCCAACCATCTGCCGCCCCGCAGGTCTAACCCCGGGCGAGGCCGATGAAATTGACGACGCCGCCCGCATTTTGCACCCCAGCGCTGGGCTGGTTATGGCCCCAACCGGGGTTGGGTTCTGCATGGCAATCAGCCCGGCGTTCTTGGCGCAAGTCCCTGAACTTGATACTGTTTTTGGTCGTGGATATGGCGAAGAAACCGATTGGTGCCAAAAGGTCTCAGCGCTTGGCGGCCAGCATTTGTGTACCCCGCATTTGTTTGTCGAACATCGCGGTGGCGTGTCCTTTGGCGCGGCTGCCAAGCAACGGTTGCTTGACCAAAACGGCGCCATCATCTCGCGCCGCTATCCGCAGTATGACGCGCAGGTGCAGGGCTTTATCCGCCACGATCCCATGGTCACCGCAAGGCTGGCGCTGGGGCTGACATGGGCGGCGGGGCGACAAACAGGTCAGGCTATCCCTGTTTGGTTGGCCCATGCGATGGGCGGCGGGGCCGAACATGATCTGAAACGCCGCATTGCCCAAGACACCAGCGCCGGGCGCTCGGCGGTGGTGCTGCGGGTCGGGCAAGGGCATCGCTGGCGGTTGGAACTGCACACGCCGTTCGGGGTGACCCAAGGCAGCAGCAATGACCTGACCTTGATCCACCGTCTGATTGCCCGCTTACCCCATCGGCGTGTCATCTATTCCTGTGGTGTGGGCGACCGTGATCCGGTCGCGCTGCCCGGTCTTTTGCTGGATCTGGCGGGGCGCGGCAAAACCCCCATTCCCGGCGGGCCGCAGCGCCTGGAGGTGATGCTGCACGATTTCTTTCCGATTAGCCCGTCCTATACCTTGCTGGGGGCGGATGGCCTCTATCACGGGCCCCCGCGCGCAGGAGGGGGCGCCGAGGCCGATCCCGCGCACAGCCAAGCGCGCCCCGGCCAACCCAATGTTTCGCTGACAGATTGGCAAAACGCATGGGGTGCGCTTATGCATGCCGCTGATAAGATTACGGTTTTCTCCACCAGCAGCCGCGCCATTCTGACCAGTGTCTGGCCCGAAACAGTGGCAACTTCGGTGGTTGCGCCGCATTCTTTACTGGCAGATGTGCCGCGCATTCTGCCCGTTCAAAATGGGCGCCCGGTCATCGGCGTGCTGGGAAATATCGGGTTTCACAAAGGGGCCGCCGTAGTGCAGCAACTGGCCCGCGATTTGGCGCAAGACCCCAGCGCCGGTTTGGTGGTCCTTGGTCAATTCGACCCTGCCTACAAGCTTGCGCGCCCTGCCACACTTCACGGCAACTATCAATTGCACGATCTGCCCGGATTGGTTGCGCGCTATGGCATTTCAGCTTGGCTGATCCCGTCCATCTGGCCGGAAACCTTTTCCTTCACCACGCATGAGGCGATTGCAACCGGTCTGCCTGTTTTTTGCTTTGATCTGGGCGGTCAAGCCGATGCGCTGCACGCGGCCATCGCGGCGCAAGGGGCAAAGGCGGGGGCGGTGCTGCCTATAGATGGCAAATACAAAATTAACGTTGAGGACTTAGTGTCAAAGATCAGCGCAACACATTCCCACCCCTTGGCCCCCCCCTCGGGCCACCCCCAAAAACCAAACATGGCCCAACAGGCCCAGTAGAATCAGATCGCCAAAAGCCGCATGATCCAGCCTCAGCTTATCCTTCATATCGGCGCCCCGAAATGTGGCAGCTCAACCTTGCAAACCGCATTGACCCAGATGCCGGATATGACCGGGCGGGATGGGCAGAAATTCCGCTATGTTTCAACCTTGGTGCAAAGCAGTGCGGCCGCGCGCGTGCCCTTTACCATGACCCCGGTGTACGGCGCTTCGCTGACGCGGTTGGGCCGCACATCGGCGTACGGCTATACCTGTTTCCCAAATATTTCCGATGCGCGTCTGTACGAAAAATGTACGGATGGCATACGGATGGCATACAGCAAAGGCAGGCGGAAAAACCACATTCCGATCCTGTCGAATGAAGGCTGGATTCACCGGCATGTTGAGTTTGCGGACATCCTGAAATCGCTTGGCAATCCGCGCGTGGATGTGGTCGCCTTTCTGCGCCCGCCGATTGAATGGCTGAACGCGTCCTATTGGCAATGGGGGGTTTGGACGACCCCCAATTTGCAGGCGTGGATGCAGCGGTCCGGCATGCCCTACAGCTTTGGGATGGACTTGAAAGCATGGTCACTTATCCCAAATGTGCGGCTGAAGGTTTACCCCTCCAAGCCTGATATTGTGGCCCATTTCGCAGATCTTTACGGGCTTGCCCTTGCGTCGGGGCGAGAGAGCAACCGCTCGTCGCCGCCTGCTTTGATCGGGTTTTTGCTGCGCAACAGGCGGTTTAGGCCCCATGCCCATCAACCCGCGACCGAGTTTGTTTTTCAACGCTGGTGCCCAAAACTGACCACCCGTCAGCCGTGGGCCGTTGGGTCGGCGCATGTGCTGGGTTATCGGCCCGTTGTGCATCAGAACATTCAGATTTTGCAGGAAATTTTGACGGCAACAGATTGCGCGCGCCTGTTCGCAGAGCCGCGCTGGTTGGCCGAAACGCCCTATCACGCAGAGCTGTTGGCGGGCCTTACCCCGCTTGATGACCCGGCGGATTTGCCCCAACTTTTGGAAAGTCTTGAACAAGGAATTTTAAACGCCGCCGGCACCGCAAAAACCCGCCCAAGGCCACCTGCAAATGCAGATATTACCGCTTGGGATGCAGTGCTGTCCGATGCCATGGACCAGTTGATTATGTGTGATCAAAAGCTACGGCAAGGCGGTCCATTCTTGTTCACTTTAGCCAATCTGTTGGATCGGTTTAGACTTGCCTGCAAAGGTAAAATCCTTAGCTCGTAACGTTAAATGCGCGAATTCGCAAAGAAATTATCAGCGTTCAAACAAGTCCCTATGATGGCGACGCAAGACCAGAAGGCCAAGTGCGAAGCAGGTCAATAGCACCAGCAGGACATAGAGCGACGAGACGTAATAGGCATCATAGCCAGTATAGAACCCTGCCCGCACAAGGCCTGTGATATGGACCAAGGGGTTCCACCACAACCAATCGCGAAACGGTTGCGGAATGGCGTCAAACATAATCATGGTGCAGGAAATTAGGAATAGGGGTCGGCTAAGAACTGACCAAACCTGCTGCCAAACCGGAAAGCGCAGATAGATAAAACTGTTCAAAGTACCGACACCAAGCCCCAGCAAGGCTGCCAGCAGCAAGCCTTGCAGAATTGTCAAAATACTAATCTTCGTCATCCCTTCAAACAACAGCATCGTGCCGCCAAAGATGATGTAGGCGACAAGCAATTGGGTCATGAAATTCAGCAAAAACCGCGCAAACAAAGCATCTATAAATGTGACTTTTGGATAGGCCAATAATTGCTTTGAATACATCAGCGATTGGGACACTTTGTTTTGCACATCATTGAACATCAAAAACGGCACCATCCCGGTCGCATAGAACATCGGAAAGCTGTTGCCGATTGGCGGCGTGCGAAAGAACGCCGAGAACGCGAGCGACAGAAACGCAATGGCAGCAACAGGCGCCAGAACAGCCCAAATATAGCCACCGGGTGAGCGACCATAGGTCGTCGACATTTCACGCAACATCAGGGCAACGATGGCCCTGGCGGCACCAAAACGGGTCTTTGGTCTGGCCCGATTTTGCATGTGTTTCGCATCCTTTCACTTTGGGTTTTCATAGGGATATGCGAGCAATGTAAAAAAACCATTTATGCATTTCAGGTCGTAAAGAATTATCAACTATCTGGCTTTAGATTACGAATGTCAGCGCCAAGTTTGTTCGCATTTTTGGGTCTCCGTAAAATCTGCTGACGCCTTTGAAATGAAAATTTGCCACCCAATAAATGTGAGATTGATGTGACAGGTACCACCGCTCAAAAACCGCCAAAACCGACGTTGGCCGCTGTTGCGCCGGTCGCCCCATCGCGCCCGGTTCCGCCTGCGCAATCACCTGATTCCAACGCGGTTCGCAAGCCCGTTGCGCGCGCGCGATTTAAGCTGCGCCACCACCTGCTGATGCTCAGTTTTGTACTCTGCGTTATGGTTCCGCCCGGATTGGTTGCGGGGTATCTGTGGACATATGCTGCCGACCAGTATCATTCCCGAATCGGGTTCGCTGTTCGACTTGAGCAACAGACATCTGCTCTTACTTTCCTGAGCGGTTTGACCGGCATCTCCAATTCCAGTTCGTCCGATACGGATATCTTGTTTGAATATATCCCAAGCCAGCGGTTGGTCGCGGATATAGACGCCGCAATTGACTTGCGAAAAATCTGGTCACGGCCACAAAATGATCCTGTTTTCGCGCTTGATCCAGCAGCCACGTTAGAGGACTTGGTGGATTACTGGAACAAAATGGTCACCTTGTCGCGTGGTAAAGGTGGCGGACTACTGCAGGTTGAGGCTCGCGCTTTTGACCCTGATGATGCTCTGTTGATCACGACCAACCTTTTTGCGCGCAGCTCTCAATTAATCAATGAGCTTAGCTCGATCGCGCGCGAGGATGCGATCAGCAATGCGTTGAACGATTTGACGGAAGCCAAAGAGCGGTTGAAGGCGACGCGTGAGGGTGTCACAAAATTTCGCAATTTGAATCAATTGGTTAATCCTCAACTTGATCTTCAAACACAGGCCGGCTTGCTAGGAAACCTGCAAGGGCAGCAAGCCGATGCGCTGATTGCCCTCGATTTGTTACAAGACGCGACCAAAGCCAATGATCCGAGGGTTGTGCAAGCGGAGCGACGATTGGTTGTAATTGAAACCCGCATCGATGCCGAACGCCGCAAGTTGGGGCTGGGGGCGGGCGGTGGAACGGAATCCGGCATGGCTGACATCGTTGGTGAATATGAGCGGTTGACAGTTGAGCGTGAATTTGCGGAACGCACCTACACCACCGCGCTTGCAAGTTATGACGCCTCCTTGGCCGAAGCGCGCAGAAAGAGTCGCTATCTTGCTGCTTATATGCAGCCCACCAAGGCCGAGTCCTCCATCTATCCGCAGCGCCCAACATTACTGGGAATAATCGCACTTTTTGCTTTCTTAAGCTGGTCGATCGGGGCGCTGGTTTATTACTCGATCCGCGACCGTCGTTGATAGGAAGCCAGATGATCCGTTTTGAAAACCTGACCAAAACATTCACGATGAAAGGGCGGGGCAAGACGATTGTCGATGATATCAGTCTGACTTTGCCAGCTGGGGTATCCGTTGCCTTGTTGGGCCGAAACGGGACTGGAAAATCAACCTTGCTGCAAATGATCGCTGGTACAACAGACCCGACTTCGGGGCGAATTGTTTCGAAGGGTACGATCTCTTGGCCTGTGGGTTTTGCGGGCTCTTTTCATCCGGAACTGACGGGCGCGCAAAACACGCGATTTTTGGCACGGATCTACGGGGTTGATACCGATGAATTGGTCGATTTTGTGCAGGATTTTGCCGATCTTGGTGCGCATTTTCATCTGCCGTTTCGGACATATTCTTCGGGCATGAAATCGCGGCTGGGCTTTGGCATTTCGATGGGGATCCAATTTGATACCTATCTTGTGGATGAAGTGACGGCGGTTGGTGATGCGGCGTTTCGGACAAAAAGTGCAGTGGTTTTCAAAGACCGGATGACACATTCAGGTGCCATCGTCGTGACCCATGCCATGCCACAGGTGCGTGATTTATGTTCAGCTGCAGCCGTGCTGGAGCATGGAAAGCTCTACTATTACAAGGACGTCGAAGATGGTATCCGCCATCACAACCAGACGATGGGGGGATGCTAGCGGGACCAATGCGGCGATCAAACCTTTAATCCGGTTAGGCTCGCCCCAGCATCACAGCAAAGTAGACAAACGCTGTTGCGGCCCGGC
>CBDTUV010000010.1:0-21697 GCA_965363575.1 uncultured Pseudorhodobacter sp.
CGGGGCCGACGTCCCGAACGCAACGACGGTCAGACCCACGATCAGCGGGGGGATGCCAAGGCGCAGGCTAAGGTTGACCGACCCGCGCACCAGTGCATCCCCCGCAAATACGAGCAGTACAAGGCCAATGGCCACATACAATAGGTCCATCATCATCGCTGGAATTATCCTTTATCGGAAGGGGTTTGGCTGCAATCGCAGCCTTTGGAACCGATGACATGGCGACCACATTTGATGCAAAGCGCAGGTTTGGCCTTACCGCCGCGCCGCAAATTTTTGGGGGCAAGTGTGCCGAGCCAACCCAACTTTCCGAACATGGCAAGGACAAGGACGACGACCAGAAAGAGTGAGACGACTTTTACCATGGGGTTACATCCCGTACCGCGCCCAAAGCGCGCGATCTTCAGCCTCAGTCATCACCCCGGCGGCAAAGGATGCACCCAGAGCACCTGTGTTCATCCCAAAGCGTTGCAGAATGGACTTGCGTTCACCGAGCACGCGCAAGGCAACATCGTCGCCGTAAAGCGCCTTTAGCTTTGGCACCAAATGGGCAACGCCATCGGCAAGCCCAAGGTCAACGGCGGCTTGCCCAACCCAGATATCAGCGTTGAACAGGTCTGTCGTGGTAGACAGCCGCTGCCCGCGCCGCGCTTTAACTTGGGCGATGAACGCCTCATGGATCGGCTCTTGCAGCGCCTTCAGGCGGGCGACATCTTCGGGCTTTTCGGGCAAGAACGGATCAGCGAGGGATTTGGACGTGCCTGCGGTATGGACCCGGCGTTCAACCCCGTATTTGGCCAAAAGGCCGGGAAAGCCAAAGCTGGCCGAAATCACCCCGATGGAGCCCACGATTGAGCAGTTATCGACCCAGATATTATCTGCGGCACAGGCCAGCCAATAGCCACCCGATGCGGCGACATCCTCGACAAAGGCATGGACGGGGATGTTTTCCGCATCAGCCAGCCTGCGGATGCGGGCGGCGATAAGGCTGGATTGCACCGGAGAGCCGCCGGGCGAATTGATGATCAGCGCCACGGCCGCAGGTTTGCCGCGCGCAAAGGCACGTTCAATTTGCGGGGCCAAGGCGGCATCATTCAGCGCGGGGCTGAAACGACTGCCCCCACCGATGGCGCCAGACAGGCGGATCACAGGGACGAAGGGCGGTTTTTTAAGGAAAGGTATAAATTTGCGCATGGTGGTGATGTAGGCTTGGGATTGCTGCGGGGCAAGAACCCCTGCGCGTTTGGCGGTGGATTTCTTGCGCTGCGTGGCAATTGCTGCGAGTTTCGGGACGAATGGCGGGGAAATAAGTGGCGATGATTGATAAATTGGAAATGTTCATGGCCTTGGCCGCCGAGCAGCATTTTGGCCGCGCGGCGCTGCGCTGTGGGATTACGCAGCCCACGCTGTCATCCGCTTTGCGCCAGTTAGAGGATCAGTTGGGCGTGCAACTGGTGTTTCGCGGATCACGCTTTCAAGGGTTAACGCCAGAAGGCGAGCGGGTTTTGGGCTGGGCCGAGCGGATTGTCGGCGATGCCCGCGCGTTGAAGGCCGAAATGCGGGCGGCAAAGGAGGGGCTGACGGGGGTGCTGCGGCTTGGGGTTATTCCGACCGCCTTGCCGATGATAGCCGATTTGACCGGGCCGTTTGCGCGGCGGCATCCGGCGTTGCGGATCCAGATCACCTCACACACCTCGGTTGAGATTTTGGCCGGGATCGCACGGCTGGAGCTGGATGCGGGGCTGACCTATCTGGACAATGAACCCTTGGGGCGGGTGATTTCGGTTCCGGTCTATACCGAGTTTTACCGGCTGCTGTGTACCAAAGCGTCGGCGCTGGGGACGCGGTCGCAAGTGACATGGGCAGAAGTGGCCGCCCAACCCTTGTGCTTGCTGACCAGCGATATGCAGAACCGCCGGATCATCAACCAGCAACTGGCCGAAGCGGGCGCGGTGGTCGAGGCGCGGGTGGAAAGCAATTCGTCGATCGCACTGATTGCGCATGTGCGCAGCGGCGATTGGATGTCGGTGGTGCCGATGGGGTTGGCGCAGATGGTGGTGGGCGACGATTTGGTCGCCTTACCGATTGTGGACCCAGAGGCGGAGTATCAGGTCGGCCTGATTACGGCGGCGCGTGACCCGTTGACGCCTGTGGTGCAGGCGCTGTTCGATATGGCCCAGCGAAACCGGCGGTAAGTCGGGTCAATCGAGTGGCGTTAACGACTGGCATGTCTTGGTTTGCCCCCAATTCGGTTCAGATAGGACGCAAACCGCTTTAATCGTAGCTGCGCAGATCCTCAATCACCTTGCCATCATTGGGCAGCGACCCCGGCGGGACCAGTTCAATGCGGCCGCGCAGCTTCATAGCTTCCAGCACAGTGGCTTCATAAAGCGCTGGGTTGGAGGCGCGGGTTTCGACCTTGACCGTCATTTCATCCTTTTCGCCATTGCGCGTGGCGATGACGCGGGCGCGGGCCACCTCGGGGTGGTTTGCCACAAAGGCTGCGACCTGTTCGGGGCGCACGAACATGCCTTTGATCTTGGTGGTCTGATCGGCGCGGCCCATCCAGCCTTTGATCCGGGCATTGGTACGGCCGCACGGGGATTGGCCGTCCATCATCGCGGACAGATCACCTGTGGCAAAGCGGATCAGCGGGTAGTCGGGGTTCAGGGTGGTGACGATAACCTCACCCACCTCACCCAGTGCTACCGGATCACCTGTGCCGGGGCGGACGATTTCGACGATGACGTTTTCATCCAGGATCATCCCCTCCATCGCGGGGGATTCGTAGGCGATATTGCCCAGATCGGCGGTGGCATAGCATTGCAGGGTTTGAATGCCGCGGTCAGTGTATTCTGTGCGCAAGGATGGGAACAAGGCCCCGCCCCCAACAGCCGCGCGGGTGATTTTAAGACGTTCACCCATGGCATCGGCGCGATCAAGGATGATTTTCAGGAAGTCGGGCGTGCCTGCATAAGCAGTGGTGCCGATATCGACTGCCGCGCGGACCTGAAGGTCGGTTTGGCCCGTGCCTGCGGGGATAACCTTGGCCCCCACAGCGCGCACACCGGAGTCGAAGATCATGCCGGCGGGGGTAAGATGATAGCCAAAGCAGTTTTGCACAATATCCGCAGCGCCTATGCCGCAAGCGTGCAAGAAACGGCCTATGCGCCACCAATCATGACTGGTGCCACCGGGTTCATAGATCGGGCCGGGGGATTGAAAGATGTGGTGGATATTGGCGGTAGGTATGCCGCCAAAGGGGGGATTTTCCTTTTGCCACATGGTCAGATCGGATTTGCGCAAGACCGGCAGCTTGGCCAGATCGGCCAGCGATTTGGGTGTGAAATCGGTGATGCGGCAAGCACCGGGGCTTGCGGCCACCCGCGCGATTTGGGCGGTCAGCGCGGCCAGATGATCGGCCTCGCGCTGATCCATGCTGCGGGTTTCCAAGGCGTCAAAATGGGTCATGGGCAAATCCTTCATGCCAACCACCGCTTGCGGCGGCGATAGCTGCGCACATCGCGGAAAGACCTGCGGCCTTTGTCAGACATGCCAAGGTAGAACTCTTTTACATCCGGGTTTTCGCGCAGATCGGCGGCTGTGCCTTCCATCACCACGCGGCCCGATTCCAGAATATATCCGGTATGGGCATAGCGCAGGGCGACGTTGGTGTTCTGTTCGGCCAAAAGGAAAGTCACGCCTTCATTGGCATTCACGGCCTTCACGATTTCAAAGATTTGTTCGACCAATTGCGGGGCAAGGCCCATTGATGGCTCATCCAGCAAGATCATCTCAGGGCGGCTCATCAAGGCCCGCCCAATGGCACACATCTGCTGCTCACCGCCCGAGGTATAGCCCGCTTGCGATTTGCGGCGTTCGCGCAGGCGGGGGAAATAATTGTAGACCATTTCAAGGTCTGCCGCGATGGCCCCTGCCCCTTCTTTGCGGGTATAGGCGCCGGTCAGCAGGTTTTCCTCAATCGTCAGGTGTTCAAAACAATGGCGGCCTTCCATCACCTGAATTACACCGTTGCGCACCATTTCGGCCGGGTCGCGGTTGGCGATATTCTGGCCCTTAAAGGTAATCGACCCCTTGGTCACCTCACCCCGTTCGGACCGCAAAAGGTTTGAGACGGCTTTCAGCGTGGTGGTTTTACCAGCCCCATTGCCGCCCAACAGCGCTGTGATCCGGCCTTTGGGCACGGTCAGGCTGACGCCTTTCAACACGAGGATGACGTGATTGTAAATCACCTCGATATTGTTGACCTCAAGCAACGTCTCGGGCAGCGTTTCCGTAACCGTATCGGGCGTTTGGGGTGCATCCAGCATGGGTTTCATCTTTGCATAAATACTCAAAAAATCCCCGGCCGCAGGATCATGGTGATACCACGGCCGGGGGAATGCGCCTTAGTTGCAGCGCTGCTCGATCTTGTTTTCGGCCGCAAAGGCCTCAGAGTCTTCCATGATCAGCGGCTGGATCACGTCCATATCAGGCTCGATCCAACCCGAAATCAGGCTCCACGTCTTGGTGGTTGCGTCCCACTGCTGGATACGCGCCATACCTGGACCACCGTGATCTTCACAAGACGCTTTGAACGCCTGGCCAAAATCGGGCAGACCAAGTTCAGCCATGCGCGCCTCGGTGATGTCGACGTTTTCAAAACCATCGCGCACTTGGGCGGAATTCACCGCGGACGTACCTGCCAGTTCCTGACCTTTGCGAATGGCCTCGGCAATAATCATCGCCGCATACATGCCGCGCGAATACAAAACCGTGCCGACCTGATCGCCGGCGCCAGCGCCTTTGCCTGCATCGGCGACGTATTTCTTAAGGTCGGCATAGACCGGGTAGTCCATCCCAGTGCCGTGCATGGCCAGCGATTTGTAGCCATTGGCGCCATCGCCTGCAGGCAGAACGTCATGTTCCGCGCCCGACCACCAGATGCCGATGAATTTATCCATCTCGAACCGGATGTTTGCAGCTTCTTGGATCGCCACGGCGTTCATGACACCCCAGCCATACATGATCACATTGTCCGGCTTTTCACGGCGGATTTGCAGCCACTGCGACTTTTGCTCTTGGCCGGGGTGATCGACGGGCAGCAGGGTCAATTCAAACCCATGCTTTTTTGCAAGCTCTTCCAGCGTACGGATCGGTTCTTTGCCGTAGGCCGAGTTGTGATAGACGAGCGCGATTTTCTTGCCCTTCAGATCGCCACCGTTTTCAGACAGCAGGTAGTTGATCGCAACGCTGGCCGCTGTCCAATAGTTGGCAGGATAGTTGAACACGTTGGAAAACACCTTGCCGTTGGATGCCGAGGTGCGGCCATAACCGGGGGTGTAAAGCGTGCCGCCATCGGCCGTCACTTTGGGGATCAACTGATAGGTGATGCCTGTGGACAAGGGGTTATAGACCAACGCGCCGTTACCTTTGGTCGCCTCATAGCATTCCACGCCTTTTTCGGTGTTATAGGCGGTTTCGCATTCTGGCACCTGAATCATTTCACCGCCGATGCCGCCATCGCGTTCGTTCAGCAAGGTGAAATAATCTTGGAAACCATCGGCATAAGGCACGCCACCGGGCGCATACGGGCCGGTGCGGTAGGACAGGTTTGGCACGACCAGATCAGCCATCGCGGGGGCGGCTGCCATCATGGCGGCTGCGGCCAGGGCTACAAATTTCGTTTTCATGTTAAGTCTCCTCCCAGAGTTAGTATTGGTATGTTGGTTTAGGTTGGTGGGTGATCTGGCCCCTTAGTGTGGGAAGGGCCAAAGCCGTAGTTTCTCTTTTGCCAGTCGCCACAGTTGGGCGATGCCATGCGGTTCGGCGATCAGGAATGTGATGATCAGCCCGCCGATAATCATCAGTTCGATATGGGCAGCAAGGTCGGTGGGCCAACCCAGCATCCCGACGAGGACGTTTTTAAGAAAGACCGGCAGCAGCACCAAGAACGCCGCCCCCGCAAGGCTGCCAAAGATAGAGCCAAGCCCCCCGATGATAACCATGAACAAGATCAGGAATGATTTTTGGATGCCAAAGCTTTCACCCACTTCGGCAGCACCTAGGTAGACGGCAAAGAACAGCGCCCCTGCCACACCGATGAAAAAGCTGGACACAGCAAAGGCGGTCAGTTTGGCCTTTAGGGGGTTCACACCGATGATCTCGGCAGCGATGTCCATATCGCGGATCGCCATCCATTTGCGCCCTACAGATCCCCGCGTCAGGTTGCGGGCAACCCATGCCAAGGCAAACAGGATAAGGGCGCAGAACAGGTATTTTGCCGCCGCCGTGGTGTTGGGGCCAGTGATGATGATGCCGAGGATATCACGTTCCGGCGCCGAGATTTGGCCCGAGGCAGAGTAGTTGTAAAACCACGGCACTTTGTTGAACAGCCAGACCAGAAAGAACTGTGCGGCAAGCGTGGCCACCGCAAGGTAAAAGCCCTTGATCCGCAAGCTGGGCAAGCCAAACAAAACGCCCACCCCTGCCGTGACGCCCCCCGCCAAGAGGACATGGATCAGGATCGACACCTCGGGGAAAGAGGTCATCAATTTATAGACTGCATAGGCACCCACGGCCATAAAGCCGCCGGTGCCAAGCGACAACTGCCCGCAATAGCCCACCAGAATATTCAGCCCAATGGCCGCAATGGCATAGATCAGGAACGGCACGAATACGGCGTTGGCCCAGTAATCATTGATGAAAAGCGGGATGATGCCAAAGGCCACGGCCAGCACCGCATAATAGCGGATGCGATCAAACTTGATCGGGAAGGTTTGGCTATCTTCGGGGTAGGTGGTTTTGAAATCGCCTGCCTCACGGTAAAACATCAGGCTTTCCTTTCCGAGGCTTGGAAGTCGTCTTCAAGATGGGATCTGTCGGCGCGGGGCGGACGCGGTGCATAGCCGCTGTCCTCGCTGAACCGCACCAGCCGCATATAGGCCCAAAGGCCCAGACCGCCGCCAATCGCTGCAAGGATAAGGGCGGTAACGACCTGCGAGGTGTTGGTCCAATCGGCTGACAGGGCGAGGTAGCCGAAGGCCCAGAACCCTGCCCATGCGATCACATTGGTGATGGCGATAATCTTTTTGACGGGGGATGCAGGCATGTCAGACCCTCTCAATGATTTTTTCGCCGAACAGGCCTTGGGGCCGGAAGACGAGGAACAACAAGGCGAGGACATAGGCGAACCAGTTTTCTGTGGCGCCGCCAATCAGTGGGCCTGCGAAGAATTCAAACAGCTTTTCGCCCATGCCGATGATCAGACCGCCGACGATGGCACCGGGGATCGAGGTAAAGCCACCCAGCATCAGGACGGGCAGCGCCTTGAGCGCGATAAGCGAGAGCGAGAATTGCACGCCGGATTTAGAGCCCCACATGATGCCCGCGACCAGCGCCACAAAGCCTGCGATCGACCAGACCAGCACCCAGATGAACCGCAAGGAAATGCCAACCGAAAGGGCGGCTTGGTGATCATCTGCCACGGCCCGCAAGGCGCGACCGTATTTGGTGTATTGCGAAAACAGCGTCAGGCTGATGACCAACAGGGCGGCCACAAGGGCGGCGACGATATCAAGCTTGTCGATGAAAAACCCGTAGCCGAACCAGTTATAGGTGACGGTTTCAATCGTGTCTGACACGCCTTGGGGCAGGCCTACATCAAGCTTTTTGATGTCGGACCCCCACATCACATCGCCCAACCCTTCGAGGAAATAAGCAAGGCCGATGGTGGCCATGAACAAGATGATGGGTTCTTGGTTGACCAAGTGTTTCAGCACATAACGCTCAATAATGATCGCCATGCCAACCATCACCAGTGCGGTCAGCGCGATGGCAACCACGGCGGGCAAGGTCCAGCCAAAGTTGTGCAAATCGGTGCCGAAAATCGCGTTGATGACGTGGGAAAACGGGATCTGGCCGTCTTGCAGGCCCACCAAGGTCAAGGCCGCGAACAAGGCCATCACGCCTTGGGCATAGTTAAAGATGCCTGACGCCTTGAAGATCAGCACAAAGCCCAGCGCCACAAGCGAATACATGACGCCGGCCATAAGGCCGTTCAGCATCACCTCGGTTGCGTAAAAGAAGGTATCGGGCATCAGCATGTTCCCTTGTTCAGGTGGTGTGCGCGTGCGTTATTCATCATGCGACACCCCCAGATAGGCATCAATCACGGCCTGGTTATTGCGCACCTCATCAGGGGTGCCGTCACCGATTTTCTTGCCGTAATCCATCACGACCACGCGGTCGGACAGATCCATCACCACGCCCATGTCATGTTCGATCAGGGCGATGGTGGTGCCGAATTCATCGTTCACGTCCAAAATAAAGCGGGACATGTCCTCTTTTTCTTCGACGTTCATGCCGGCCATGGGTTCATCGAGCAGCAGAAGTTTGGGTTCGGCGGCCAAGGCGCGGGCCAGTTCAACCCGCTTTTTCAAGCCATATGGCAAACGACCCACGGGGGTTTTGCGGATGTGTTGAATCTCTAGAAAGTCGATGACCTTTTCGACCTTTTCGCGGTGGGCGGTTTCTTCGGCCTGCGCGCGGCCCCACCAAAGCGCTTGGGTCAGCAGGCCTGATTTCATCTGGGTCAAACGGCCCGTCATGATATTGTCGAGCACCGACATACCTTCGAACAAAGCGATGTTTTGAAAGGTGCGGGCGATGCCTTGGGCGGCGACTTGGTAGGGTTTCATGGGTGGGCGTTTTGCGCCGCGAAACCAAACCTCGCCTTCTTGGGGCACGTAAAACCCGCTGATGACGTTGAGCATCGAGGACTTGCCGGCACCGTTGGGGCCGATGATCGCACGGATCTCACCTTCGCGGATGTCAAAGGAGATGTCGGTAATCGCCGCCACGCCGCCAAAGCGCAGGGTGATGTTCTTCATTTCCATCATCACGCCGCCGATTTGGCGACCGTCTGCGGTGGTGTAGCCGTCTGGGTTTTGTATATTCATTCCGCAGCCATCCTTTGCGCGGGTGCCACGGTCGCATCGGCCAGTGTCAGGGTGGCTTTGATCGCCCCTTTGCGGCCGTCTTCATAGGTGACTTCAGTTTCGGTATAGACCTCGGACTTGCCGCCATAGAGGGCGTCGATGAGGTCAGCGAATTTCTCCTCAACCACTTTGCGGCGGACTTTGCGGGTGCGGGTCATTTCGCCATCATCGGCATCAAGTTCTTTGTGCAAGATAAGGAAGCGGTGGACCTGACAGCCGGCCAGCATCGGGTCGGCGGCCACAGATGTGTTTACCTCGGCCACATGGCCGCGCATCATTTCCAGCACGCGGGGGTGCTGTGAGAGTTCTTGATAGCTGGAATAGGCGATATTGTTGCGTTCCGCCCAGTTGCCCACGGCGTTCAGGTCGATGTTGATAAAGGCGGTGCAAAAGTCGCGGGAGGCACCGAAAACCACAGCCTCTAGAATGGCGGGGTAGAATTTCAGTTTGTTTTCAACGTATTTCGGCGCGAACAAGCTGCCGTCGGCCATTTTGCCTACGTCTTTGGCGCGGTCGATGATGCGCAGATGGCCGGTACCTTCTTCAAAGAACCCGGCGTCACCAGTGGCGACCCAGCCTTCGGCGTCTTTGGTGGACGCGGTGCTTTCGGCGTTTTTATAGTAGGATTCGAACGTACCGGGCGAGCGATAGAACACTTCGCCATTGTCGGCGATTTTAACCTCTACCCCCGGGCTTGGCACACCCACGGTATCGGCGCGGACCTGACCATCGGGCTGTTGGGTGATAAACACCGACGCCTCGGTCTGGCCGTAGAGTTGTTTCAGGTTGATGCCGAGCGAGCGGTAGAAACTAAAAATCTCCGGCCCAATCGCCTCGCCGGCGGTATAGCCGACGCGGACGCGGGAAAAGCCAAGCGTGTTTTTCAGCGGGCCGTAAACGAAGATGTTGCCCAGCCAATAGGCGAATTTATCAGCACCCGACACCGGGTTGCCATCCAAAATATCGGGGCCAACGCGGTGGGCGACGGCCATGTATTTGTCGAACAACCATTTCTTGAAACGGCCCGAATCCTCCATCCGGATCATGACGTTGGTCAGCTGACCCTCAAACACGCGGGGCGGGGCAAAGTAATATGTAGGCCCGATTTCGCGCAGATCGGTCATCATGGTTTCGGCGGATTCCGGACAGTTAACGCAAAATCCGGTCCACATTGCCTGACCGATGGAAAAGATAAAATCGCCGACCCAAGCCATGGGCAGATAGGCCAAAACCTCCTCCCCCACTTGCAAATGATCAAAATCGGATGAGTTTTTTGAAGTTTCAATGATGTTGCGGTTGGACAGGACCACGCCTTTGGGTTTGCCCGTGGTACCCGACGTATAAAGCATGACGCAGGTGGAATTGTAGTCGAGTTCGGCGATGCGCTTGGTCAGTTCGCCGTCAAAACGTTGGTGCGCGGCGCGGCCTTCGGCGATCACATCTTCTAGGGCGTTCATGCGGGAATGGTCGTATTTGCGCATGCCGCGCTTGTCGATATAGACGATTTGTTCAACGCTGGGCTTTTGCCCTTCGGTCAGCCAATCGCTTTCCACCTCTAGGATTTTGTCGACCTGTTCTTGGTCGCCGCACACCACAAAGCGCGCACCGCAATGATCCAGCACATAGGCCATCTCTTCGGCAACTGCGTCTTGGTACAACGGCACGGGGATAGCGCCGCACATTTGGGCGGCAACCATCGACCAGTAAAGCTGTGGGCGGTTGCGGCCGATGATGGCGACATGATCGCCACGGTTCAGGCCCAGCGCCAAAAAGCCCGTCGCGATACCACGAATTTCGGCATCCGCCTGCGCCCATGTCCAGCTTTGCCAAATGCCAAATTCTTTTTCACGATAGGCCGCTTTGCTGCCGTGCTGCGCCACATTGCGCGCCAAAAGTGCGGGGATAGAGGCAAGGCCCTTTGTGGCCTGTGCCTGTGTATGTCCCTGTGTTTCGGTCATTCAATTCCCCCCTTGGGCCGTGGTTCACGCGTCCGTAACCCTGCCCCGTCTTTGTACCCTAGTCGTTACGACCAATGCTTGCGTGACTTTTTCGCAATCCTTGCGAATTGTAACAACGCTGATTTGCGTCTTTCACGCGGCGACCCAAGGGTGTTGAATAGCGCCAAGGGAGGGCCGCGATGACCCAACGCCATATCGACCACACGGCAATGACCGCCGCCGGGCTGAACCTGATCCAGCAAGCACTGTCGATTTATGACAGCGATTTGCGGCTGGCGGTGTGCAATCGGCGGTTTGTGGAGATGTTCGGCTTTCCGCCAGAATTGTCGACGCCCGGCGCGACGTTTCAAGACACCATCCGCTATTTGGTGGCACGAGGGGAATACGGCGAGGTCGAGGATTTTGGCGAGGCCGTGGCCACGAGGGTGGAAGCGGCGCTGACGTTTCAGCCGCATTATTTGGAACGATTGCGCCCGAATGGCCGTTGGATTTCGGTAGAGGGCGCGCCTTTGACCGCGGGCGGTTGGGTGACGGTCTACACCGATATTACTGAAATCAAGATGCAAGAAGGGTTGTTGCGCGCCCGGTCCGAGGAATTATCCGAGCAGGTTTTGGCCAATGCCGAACGGTTGTCACACGCCAACCGGGCGCTGGCCGCGACCAATGCAGCGCTAGAGGAAGCCAAGCGCGAATTGACCGAGATGGAGGCGCGGACACGTCTGACCACCGAAATGATGCCTGCGCATATTGCCCATGTGGGGCGCGATTTGCGCTATACCTATTCCAACCGCCGCTTGTCGTCGGTGATGCCGGGGCCGGGACGACCACACAGCATTTTAGGGCTGACGGGACGTGAGGCCTTGGGCGAGGCGGCGTTTTCCAAGATTGAGCCGTATTTGCACCGCGCGCTGGAGGGTGAGGCGTCGGTCTTTGAATTTGCTGATGACGAAAGCGGGCGGCGGATAAGGGGCGCGTTTACGCCGGACCAAACCGGGGATGGGCCGATCAACGGGGTTTATATTCTGTCGATGGATGTGACCGAGGAGGTGCAGGCGCGGTCGGCCCTGATGCAGACGCGCAAGCGGGAATTGGCGGCGCAATTGACCAGTGGTTTGGCGCATGATTTTGCCAATTTGCTGACGATTATTTTGGGCCTGCAAGGGCGGCTGGAACGCATTGATTTGCCCGCCGAGGCCAGTGACATGGTCAAGGCCACCACAGCGGCGGCGCGGCGTGGTGGCACATTGTTGGACCGGATTGCCGGAATTTCAAACAAGCGGGAATTAAAGCCGGCGATCATCGATATGCCGCAGTTTTTGGCTGATCTGTCGGTGCTGGCGGGCCCGATTTTGCCAGAACAGATTGCGCTGCGCATGGTGGAGGACGGGCTGGACGGGGCGTTGCGGCTGGATGCGGGGATGTTGCAAGATGCGCTGGTGAACCTGATTTTGAATGCGCGCGATGCGATGGTCGGGCAAAAGGGGGCGGCACAGGCAGGTGCGATCACCCTGACCGCGCGGGCGCTGCGCGACACATGGCTGGAAATTATGGTTGAGGATGATGGCCCCGGCTTTAGCCCGCAAGCCTTGGAGCATGGGTTGGATCCGTTTTTCACCACCAAGGGCGGCGAAGGGTCGGGGTTGGGTTTGGCGATGGTTTACGATCAGATCACGCTGGCGGGTGGCACTGTGCGGCTGTCCAATCGCAACAAAGGCGGCGGCTGCGTGACCCTGCGCTTGCCCTTGCGGCGCGTGGTGCCGGGGCGCGATCCGGGGTTGGTTTTGTTGGTTGAGGACAGTGTGGATATTCGGGAAGGCGTGCGCGAAATGCTGCGCAGCATGGGCCATTCGGTGATAGAGGCGGGCAGCGCCGATGAAGGCATGGCGCTGGCCAATTTGCCGGGGGTTGAGATTGTATTAAGCGATGTGATCTTGCCCGGCACCCTGACAGGCGTGGATTTATTGGAGCATTTGGCGCAAGGTGATCGGGGCGTGCGGGGGTATTTGATGACCTCATTGCCCGCCACAAACCCGCTGCGCGCGCGGGGTGCTGCGCAGTTTCCGGTGCTGACGAAGCCCTTTGATGAAGGCCAGCTTGCCGCCTTTTTAACCCGCGAGGCGATATGACCGCAAAAGCCCCCTTGATTGCAATTTTGGACGATGAGCCGGAAATTCGCCGCATGCTGCAAGACGCGCTGGAGGATGCAGGTTTTCGCTGTGTCGCCTACGGGCGCGCGACCGAGTTTGAAGCAGCGCTTAACCGCGTGACGCCCGATGTGTGCTTGGTCGATTTGGGGCTGCCGGACCGCGATGGGCTGGCGGTAGTGCACCGCTTGGCGCTGGAATCGGGGGCAGCGATCATCATCATTTCGGGCCGCGCGCAGGTGCAAGACCGGGTGACAGGGTTGGAGTTGGGGGCCGATGATTACATCATCAAACCCTTTGATCCGGCCGAGGTGGTCGCCCGCGTTCGTGCGCGGTTGCGCAAAGGGCGGGGGGGTGCGGAACGGGTGGCGCAAGTGGCGCGGTTTGCCGGGTGGACCGCCTATTTTGAACGCTATGTCTTGGTTGACCAGTCCGGAACCGAGGTGCCGTTTTCCCATGCCGAGGGTGAAGTGTTGCGCCTGTTTTTGGACGCGCCCAAGCGGTTGATTTCACGCGCGCAAATGCAAACCAGCCTTGGCGGGGCGGCGGGTGACAGTTTTGACCGGGCAATGGATGTGCGGATTTCCCGCCTGCGCACCAAGCTGGGCGAAGACCCGAAAAACCCATTGTTAATCAAAACAATATACGGGGCGGGCTATATCTTTTTGGGCGATGTGGAGTGGAGTTAAGCGGTTACTACGCACAGGAAATGGTCTTCAATTTCTGCGAAGCGCCCGTGTAAAACGCAACCCTGATCAAAGGCCGGAACGGACAGGGTGAACCGGGCGGCAAAGGTATTTTCCGCCAAGGTGATTTCGATTGCATCAAAGCCGAACAGGGTTTTGGAGCGGGGGTATTGCGCTTTGTAGGCAGCCTCTTTCGCGCAAAACATCAGCTTTGCCAGCAAGGGCGCGTTTTGGCGGCCCTGCAGGGTGGCCCGTTCGGCTGGGCGCAAAACCACATCCCATAGGTCAGGGGAAAGGGCGGTTGCGGGTTCCAGATCTATGCCGATCAACTGAGGAGCGTGGGTGACGGCGGCCAAGCAAAGGGTGGGGCTGTGGGTGATCGAACCCGTCAGACCCATGGGCCACATTGGCGCGCGGTCCGGCCCTTGGGGAATGCTGGCCGCAGGGTGGCCAAGCTGCGAAAAGGCCTGCCGGGCCGCCGAGCGCCCGGCGGCGAATTCCATCAGGCGGCGCGGGATGGCATTGGGCAGCGCCTCATCTGGCCAAAGCTGTTCGGTGGCCTGCGTTGGATCGGCGGCGGCCACGGCGACAGTGGCGGGCAAAAGCTGCCGCGCCACTGCGATCAAGGCGACAAGATCGGGCGGGGCCACAAGATCGGGCATCAGCCAGCCGCCCGCCCTGCCCGCATCGCACGCCGCCGAGCCATGGCAGCTGTGCGGGCATCTGCGCGGTCGTTGGTCGGTTGCATTGGTGTCGGTGTTGATGGGCCCGCTGCCGGGGCAACTGTGCCGTTGGTCTTGTCGATATGGGCCGCGAGGGTTTCCAACATGGGAAACCGGAAAATATCGGTGATCGACAGTTTCGCGACACCAAGATCAGCGCGGATTTCGCGGTGGGCCTGAACTGCCAACAAGGAATGCCCGCCAAGCGCAAAGAAGTTGTCCTTGGCCCCGACATGCGCCACGCCCAACACCCGCGACCACACAGCGGCAAGCGCTTGGGCAGTGCCTTTGGGGGGCACGAATGCCTGAACCTGCGACGCGGTCTTGGTTGTGGGGGCGGGCAGCGCCTTTCGGTCAACCTTGCGATTTGGGGTCAGCGGAAAGGCATCCAGCGTCACGAAATGCTGCGGGACCATGTGGGCAGGTAGGGCGCTTTCCAAGGCAGGGCGCAAGGTGGCGGCGGTGGCCGCACCGCGCAGGTAGGCCACAAGGCGCAGATCGCCGGGAGTATCCTCGCGCGCCATAACAACGGCTTGCGCCACGCCGGGAAGGGTTTCGAGGACTGTTTCAATCTCACCCAACTCTATCCGATAGCCGCGCAGTTTGACCTGATGGTCAGCGCGGCCAAGGAAATCGAGCTTGCCATCGCTGCGCCCGCGCACGAGGTCGCCTGTGCGGTACATGCGGCCTGCGTGGAAAGGGTTGGGCAAAAAACGCTCTGTGATCAGATCACCTTGTTGCCAATAGCCGCGTGCAACGCCATCGCCGCCAATCCACAATTCGCCCGCCACACCCAGCGGAACGGGGTTTTGGGCATCGTCCAGCACATAGACCTGCGTGTTGGCGATTGGGGTGCCGATATTGACCACGCCTTGCCCGGCGCTGGCAGTTTCGGTCGTGGACCAAATGGTGGTTTCCGTGGGGCCATACATGTTTTCGATATGGGCGTCGGTGGCCTGCGCCAGATCGGCCACCAAGGCTGACGGCAGCGCCTCACCGCCCAGCATCAGGGTTTTGACACCTGCAAGGGCTGCGCGGCTTTCATCATTCATCGCGATCATCCGCGCCATCGACGGGGTGCATTGCAGATGCGTGACGTTGTGGCGGATCAGTTGCGCCGCGATGGAAAAGTCATGCGCCTCGGGGCCAGATTGGTTTGCGCGGCGCAGCACCTCGGCCAAGGGGAAAAGCCCCTCCATCACGGTTTCGGTGGCGATGCCGTAGTCGATCAGGCAGGCCACCTCGGTCACGCCGATGGCTTTGAGAGATTCGACGCGGGCCAAACAATCCTCGACCGTGCCGAACAGGCCCGAATCCTCAAAATACCGTTTGAAGGCGAAATCGAGAATGGCTTCGTTTTCTTCCTCGGACAGGGTTTGCAGATCAATCTGCATCGGGTTTTCCACGCCGGCGGGCTTTTTGAACGCAGGAAAAGCCCAAGCGTATTGCTTGATCAGACCAGCAGCAGAACGCAGGTAATCTTTCATCGGGGCGCGCGCAATTTCGCGGGCCAATTCGCGGTCGCGGGCGATGTAGGTATGCAGCATCAAGGTGACGCTGAACTGCGCCGGATCGTGGCCCGCTTTGCGCAAAGCATCGTGGTAGAGTTTGATTTTTTCGCCCACTTCCGTCACCGATTGGCCCAAAAGATGGGTCAGGACGTTCGCGCCAATCTCGCCCGCCTCGACCCAAGTGGCGGGGTTGCCGGCGGTGGTGACCCAAATCGGCAATTCGGCCGACACGGGGCGCGGTTGGGTGACAACGGCGTGCGTGCCAGTGGCGGTGGGAAATTCGACCGCTTCACCGCGCCACAGACGGCGCACTTGGTCGATGCTGTCAAACAGCGCTTTGCGGTTGTTGGGCGGGGTATTTTCGGGGCGAAGCAGGAAATCATCGGGCTGCCAGCCTGACGCCATTGCAAGGCCCGCGCGGCCATTGGTCAGGTTGTCGATAACGGCCCAATCCTCGGCAATCCGGGCGGGATGGTGCAAAGGAGCGACGCAAGAGCCTGCGCGCACGCCGATGTTTTTGGTGACAGCCGCCACAGCCGCCCCTGTTACAGACGGGTTCGGATAAGGGCCGCCAAAGGCATGGAAATGGCGCTCCGGGGTCCAAACCGCGCAGAACCCGTGGGTGTCAGCGAATTTGGCACCTTCCAGCAGCATCTCATACTTTTTGGGGCCGGCACCATCGTCATTGCCCCAATAGTACAGCGAAAACTCCATCCCCTTGGCCGAGGTGATGGTGCCAGATGATACCAAGGCGCGGTTTTCATCGGATGACAGCACCAGTTTGAACCCGCGTGCCAGCGTCCAGAACAGTTCCAGCACGGAAATATCGAATGACAGCGAGGTGACGGCCAACCAGACAGACCCGGTGGCATGGTCGATGCGATCGTCCATACCGGCAAAGAAATTGGCAACGTTGCGGTGTTCGACCATGACCCCCTTGGGCCGTCCGGTAGAGCCGGACGTGTAGATCATATAGGCCAGATCGGTCGAGGTGACGCCCGTGTCAGGGTTCGTATCCGGAGCGGTTGCGATGCGCGGGTCCGTGTCGATACACAAGGTTTGAGCGCGGCCCGCAGGCAAGGTTGCGACAAGCGCGCTTTGTGTAACGATCACCGGGGCAGCGCTGTCACTGATGAAAAGGGCGATACGGTCGGCAGGATAGGCGGGGTCCATTGGCACATAAGCGCCGCCTGCCTTTTGGATCGCCAAAGCGCCGATCAGCACATCCAGCGAGCGGGTGGTGCAAAGGCCGACAAGCGTGCCGGGTTCAACGCCCATTTCGATTAGCACATGGGCTGCACGGTTGGCGTGGCTGTTCAGCTGGGCATAGGTCAGAGACTTGCCTTCAAACACCACGGCCACAGCGTCTGGCGTTTTGGTGACTTGGGTTTCAAACGCGCGGTGTACGGTCAGGGTTTTGTCATAGTCTTTGGCTGTGGCGTTCCACTGGTTCAAGATCAGGTCGCGTTCGGCGGCAGGCAAGATGGGCAGGTCGGCGCAAGGGGTTTGCGGCGTGGCATTGGCCAAGGCTTCGGCAAGCGTTGCAAGGCGGGCGGCGAAGGCGTGGGCTTGGGATTGGCTGACACGGGCTGTGTCGAAATGTAGCGTATCGGGGGTCAGGGTGAGTGCGGACCCTGCGACAGGGCCGGCTTTGGACAAGGCGATGGCCGGGGTATGCAAAGCCGCCAGCGCAGGGTCGCGGCGTGGCAGATCGATGGCAAAACCGGGGGCGGTTTCGGCAGAGTTCAAGGCCGTGGCGAAGGCGGATTGCGCCTGTTCAACCGTTCCGTTTGCATCCAATTGCAAGGGCGTCCAGCCGGACAGGTAGGGCGATTGCAGTGCTGTTTTCAGGCCAAGATCGACCGTTGTTTGCCCCAAAGCACGGGCCACGCCAAGGCCAAGCGTGAACAGATCCGTAGGCTGGGCAAGTGGCAGGCTTTGCCAATCTGGCGCGCTGGTTGCGGTAAGGTAGGGTACATCCAGCGGCGTCAGCGTGGCCAAGCGGCGGCGCGCGGCCCCTTCGGTCGGGGCGGCGGCGGCGATGGCATCGGTGATGGTTTGGGCATCCGCACCGGGACTGGAAAGCTGCGTGACTTGCAGGGATTTCGGGCAAACCGGGCTGCCGTCCAACCCCATCAGGGCCGACAGATGCACAGCCCCTTTGCCGCAGGTCACGATCAATCCGGCCTCGCTTGCCTCGGTCACCGTTCCCGGTGCACCGTCGCCTGCGGGCATAGGTTCAGCGGAAGTGACCAGCAAAATGCGGCCCTCCACCTCTATTTTCGGCAGTGCCAGCGGGTTGGCATAGCCGCCGTGATCCAAGGCGCGGACCATCGCTGCGACCTGTTCGGCGGTTTGGGTAAAATCCAAACGGGCACCGGCGGCAGGTCTGTCGGCGCGGCGGTATTCAGAGCGTTTGGTCAGGTCTTGCGGGGTACCCGGAGCATTGGAGTCGAGGGCTGCCAGAACGGCAGGAAAGCTATTGATCGCCGCCTCAAAACACTTGGTGTTCAAGGTCAGGGCGGTGTCGTTCAAGGCGATATCGAACAAGCGTTGTTCAAGGATTGCCCCTTCGTCAACACCCGCAACCATGCGGTGCCAAGAAATGCCATGCTGCGGTTCCAAGTTCAGAATGGCCCAGACGGGGGCGTTCAGGCCCGCATAGCGCGGCAAGGGGCCATCGTGGAAATTCACCGCTTGATCCGCGAGGGACAGCACCGACTGCGGGATGATATTCAGGTTGGCGATGGACAAAAGCCAATCTACGCGCAGGCCGGACAGGCGCTCGGCGAGGCCGTGATCTTGTGCCTCAACCCGCAGGCCCTTGGCTTGGCCCCATGCGCGCACGTCTTTGTTGTGGGTCACCAAAGCCGCAATGGAATGCCCACGGTCCAGCAGCGCCTCAGCGCATTGGATCGTCAGGGATTGGTTACCAATAATCAAGGCGTTAGACATCATAGGCTCCTTACCGCGCGGTGGGCGGAGGTCACGGTTTGGCCTGCTGCACGGCAGGGGTCACTTTGGGCGCAGGCCCGCCGCTGAAAAAGCTGCGGGCGGCGTGGGCGATCAGATCCCGCAAAAAGCGCGGTGGGTCGTCCCGGTCTTTGCGTTGGATCAACAGCCGCAACCGCCACAGACTAGACCCTAATACAAGCGAGACTGTGGCAAGGGCGGCATAGGCGCGGCCATGCACTTTGGTGAAATAATAGAGGCGGCTGTCGAACCAATAGGCGGGCATACGGCCCCATGTTTTCATCCCAGTTGAGACAGAACCGATATGGGTGACGCAGCTTTCGCGCACATAATCGGTGGGATAGCCTGCGGCGGCGGCGCGGTGGCACAGTTCAGTTTCCTCAAAATAGAGGAAAAAGGTTTCGTCAAACAGACCGATCTTGTCCAGCACATCCTGGCGCATCATCAGGCTGGCACCTGCCAACCAATCGACCGGGGTTGTGGCATCGGGGATAGGTTGGGCCACGATATGTTTGGCCAAAAACCGGCTGACGGGGCCAAAGCGGATCGACGCCTCAAATTCACCCAAAATCGATGGAAAACGAAAGGCGGTGCGG
Organism: uncultured Pseudorhodobacter sp.; assembly: GCA_965363575.1. Lineage (GTDB taxonomy): Bacteria > Pseudomonadota > Alphaproteobacteria > Rhodobacterales > Rhodobacteraceae > Pseudorhodobacter. The sequence continues at coordinate 19,590 of CBDTUV010000010.1, forward strand.
TGGGGGGTGCCGTCATCACCACGGATATAGCTGCCTGCAAAGCCAGTGCCAGGGTTGGCGTTCAAATGGTCATAAAGTGCTGCGATGGCACCTGCATCCGGGAAGGCATCGGAGTTCAGGATATAGACGTAATCGGGGCGCCGACCATTTGGCAGGCCGGCACGGATGCCTACGTTATTGCCCGCGCCAAAGCCTCCGTTGCGGCCCGATTGCAAAACGCGCACCGGAGTTTCGCCACTGTCCCAACCGCGCGCGGCGACCTCGGCGCTGATTTGTTCAAACGACCCATCGCCACTGTCATTGTCGACAATCGTCACCGCACCGGGAATGTCGCGCATCCCGTCCAATGCGGCCTGCGTTGACCGCAAGGTCATGTCGGCCGTGCGCCAGTTAAGGATAATGGTAAGAAGCGTTTTCATCGACTATTCCGCTGCCTTATCAAGGGCTGTGGCCAAGCTGGCCGGTTCAGCCTCGGCAATCACACGGCGCAATGCGCCTGCCAAAACGCGGACATTTGGTTCCAACACCATGGAATCGTGATCCCCCGGCACTTCGATCACCTGCAAGGCCGGGGCAAAGCGGGTCAAATCATTGTCAGCGTACACATATTCCTTGGCCGCACTGACCCATTGCCTGCGGGTGACCTGCCAATGCAGGTCCAGCGGTGGGCGAAACAGCGCTGTGCGCCCTTTGTACAAAGGCAGCGGGTAGTTCGGAAGGGCTGCGCGAAACGCCGCCTCAATCGCTGTGTTGTGGAACGCGCCATCCGCGTCGGTGGCGGGCGCGTTTCGCTTGGTCCGTTCCCATTCCCAGCGCGCCTTTGCCCAATCGACCAAATAGCCCGCCCCGCGTTTGCGCAGTTCGGCCAGCTTGATCATGGCTTTGTCGCGGCTGGACGGGCTGGGGCGCAGCGGCAAGGGTGTGTCGAGCAATGCGAGCAGCGCCACCTCCTCACCCGCTTTTTGCAATTGCATCGCCATTTCCCAGGCAGTCAGGCCACCCCCCGAAAAACCACCCAGCAGGTAGGGACCATGCGGTTGCACTTGGCGCAGCTCGGCGATGTAATCGGCCGCAGCGTCCGGGATCGTGGTATGGGGCGGTTGATCGCCGTAAAGGCCACGGGCCTGAAGGCCGTAAAACGGGCGCTCTCCACCGATCAGTTGCGCAAGGTGGCGTAGGTTCAAAACGTTGCCAAACATGCCTGCCACCAAGAAAAACGGGGTTTTCGGCCCGCCTTCGCGTTCATGCATGGCGACCAGATGGGTAAAGCGGCGCTTGGGCGTTTGGCTGTCACTTGGGACGGTTTTGGCAGCATCTTGCGGGCCAATACGCTCTTCAATCAACTCGGCGCAGGCGGCGATGGTCGGGGCCTCAAACAGCACCGAAATCGGGAAATCCACGCGGTAGGCTTTGCGCACCATGGCAAACAGACGCACGGCGATCAAGGAATGGCCGCCAAGGGCAAAGAAGTCGTCATGGATGCCGACTTGGCCCACACCCAGCAGGTCTTGCCAGAACCCGGTCAAGGTGCGCTCAATATCACTCTGCGCCTCGACATAGTCGCTGTCGAGATCGGGACGCTCAAAACTTTGGCCTTGTTTTGGCGCGGCCTCAGTAAGGGCTGCTTGGGCGATTAAGGCGGGCAGATCAAGGGATGAGACAAAAATCTGGGCCACATCTTGCGACAACGCGCGGGTAAAGGCCTCGGCCCCTTCATGCGGGCGGATGCCTTGCGACAAGGTGTGGGCAAGCCGTTCCTCACTTGGGGACAGTTGTTTTATGCCTGCATCATCAAAGGTCAAATCGCGCGAGTCGGGGGCGGCAAAGGACAAGGCACCGTCCAGTTTGCGGATGGTAAAGCCGTGGATTTCAACGCAAACCTTGCCCGATGGATCGGCCAATGTAACGTCAAACACCGCCGTTGCATCGCCCGCACGGTTGGGGGCGGAACTGCGCACCCAAGAGGTGATATTGGCAGGCAAGGGCGCATAGACGCGCACCGATGCGTATGACATCGGTACCCACAGATGGTCCGGCGAATAGCCGTCAATCAGCCCCATTGCCCAGCCGGTCGCCATATCCATCAATGCCGGGTGCAATCGCCATGG
>CBDTUV010000011.1:0-21328 GCA_965363575.1 uncultured Pseudorhodobacter sp.
TGGTCTTTGACCACCAAAATCGCGCGGTCCGCCCCGGCCTGAGGGCTGGGCTGCAAGGTGACGGGGGTGCCATTCATATAGACAGGGGCGGCGCTGCGCGCCTCTTGCCCGACCCAGGGGGCGAGTTGCGCCATGCCTTGAACGCCCATCAGCCCGGCCAGCGCATCCAGCTTTTGGTTGGTCAGGGTTTGCTGTTCAACACTGGAAAACGTGGCGAGTTGGACTGCGTAATCGGCCGAATCGATTGGGTTCAGCGGGTCTTGGTTTTGGATTTGCGCGGTAAGCATTTTCAAAAACGTATCAAAATCAGAGGAGATTCTGGAATTTGGGCTGGCCTGCTGGGGGGCGGCGGTTTGAAAGGGTGAGGTGGTGATTTCCATGATATTTTTTCCTGAAAGGGGATAGCCAAAAAGGGTTCGATTAAACGCGCAGGTCTAGGCCTGAGGTTTTAGGCGCGCGCTCATAAGGTTTTGATGTGGTTACGATTTCGCCATTTATGCCAAAGGGTTGTGATGCGGCATCTTGGTTTTGGGCTTGCTGTGCGGGGGGTTGATCGCCCCAGCCGCCAAAGCTGAAGGACGCGCCCGCAAAGCCCGATTGGCGCAGGTCTGCGGCAAAGCTTTCGCTGTTGCGGCGGAGAAGTTCCAAGGTTTCGGGCCGCTCAGCCTGAATAACGATGCGGAGTTTGTCGCCATCGGGGGTCATGAAAATTCGCAATTTTCCCAACTCTTCGGGGGCAAGCGAGAGTTCTGACGCGGTGGGCTTGCCCGGTGTGGCGTGCTGGCGGATGTGCTGGGCCAAGGCAGGCATTGGCACAGGGTTTTGCAAGGCCGTTGTGGTGATGGTTGGGACGGCCGTGCTGGGGGTGGGTTGGCCTGTGCTTGGAACCGCATCGGTAAAGACTGCCTTTTCGATGATCGCGGGTTTGGCGGTGGCGAGGTCACCTTGGGCGACAGCGGTGGGGGTGTTCAGCGTTGTGGCCTGTGCGCGCGGGGTCGGTTGCGGAAAAGCCGTGGCTTTGGTCATCGCGGGCTGAGGGCCTTGGCCGAAATGCGTCTGCGCAATGGCCTTAGAGGTTTGGAGATCCATGGCTTTGTAGGCGGAAAGCGTGCCGGTAAAGGCAAGCGAACGCGGATCGGTCACGGGTTTGAACGATGTGGCGGCAAGGTCTGGGATTGCTTCGGCGGCGGGTGTTGTGCTGGATGCGGGTGACATTTGAGCTGTGGGCGGGGCTGCCGTTTGTGGCACGGCGATGTTGACCTGCTGGATGATCGAAATCGGGCCAAGCGCAGGGGGTAGAGGTATATTTTGGGGCGTTGTGACGGGTGAGGCCAGGCTTTCCCCGCTTTTGGATGGTGACTGTTCTGCGTTTGTGGGTGGCGTGACGCGTGAAAGCGTGAGGGAAGGGCTGGCCGTCGTTGTGGGCTGTGGAGCGGTTTTTTCGGTCACTGAATTGGGTGTAAGTGTTTGGGATAAGGCAGGTTTGTCGCTGTTGGCCTTTGGCAGTTTAGGGCTGGCGGGCGATGCGTTTGGCGATACCTGCGACTGAGGCGCTGCAAGGTGGAATGCGCTTTGTTCTATTGCCGATAACGGTAGGGCCGAGGCGGCGCCCGGCGCGGTTGGACCCAAGGCCGACACTGTCGTTTTGGTCGAAAAGCTGTTGGATTGCGCCGACATCTGTCCAGCATTTGTGGGATTTGGTGCGGCGGTGTTGGCTTGTTCAGCGCGGGTGTCGGGGCGAGGTGTGGTGCTGCCCGCCTTGTCTGGTTCTGTGCCGGAAGGGTGCGGGGTGCCGTTGCCCTTGGCATAACCAGAAGGCTGCAGAATTGCAGGCGGCGGAGCGGTAAAATTGAGAGGGTCAACGGCGCCCTGATCGCCATCGTCGGATGGCGTTGCGGGGTCGGTTATGGCCAGATTAACCATCTGCGCCTCAGTTTGGTCTTGAGTGTCACCGTCTTGCGAGCGGGTGATCACGGTAGCGTGCGAATCAGGCAGGGGGGCAAGAAGTGCTGGTGGGGAGATTGTGCCCTGTGCTTCTGCCACCATTGGGCCCAGCTTTGCAGGATGGGCAATGGCCGGGGCGGTTTGGATGGGCGCATGCGAAGTTTGGGCCAAGAATGCAAGAAAGCCGCCGTCACCTGCCGGTGTGTCCAAGGGTTTGCTTGCTGCCGAAGGCACAGCCTTGGCGGTGGTCGCGCCCTGATGGTCAATATGTGTCATTCTGATCCCGGCTTCTGCCGCCTCTTGTCCCGTCTTGGGGTCACTATCTGCGCAACTGGTTACTGCTTGTTTACCGAGATCCGTCACAATCCAGAAAATGCAACATAACCAGGAGCTGACATGACCCCGACTTTGCCACCGCTTGCGACACGCGCCCCGCCTGCGCATCCGATCAACCCGCTGCGCGAAAAGGCAGCCGAGCTGGAAACGGCGTTTTTGGCCGAAATGCTGGGGTTTGCGGGGCTTGGCGCTGCGCGCGAAAGCTTTGGCGGCGGGATTGGGGAGGAGCAGTTTTCGTCATTCCTGCGCCAAGAACAAGCACAGGCGATGGTGAAGGCGGGGGGGATTGGACTGACAGAAGTGCTGTTTCGCGCCATGTCGGCAGGTGATTCGGCGATAAATTATGCAGGAGGAACAGATGGAAAAGAATGAGGGCGCGTTGGAGCGGCTGGAAGCGGTGGTTGTTGAAACGGCGGTCGCGCTGCGCCACGGCAACCTTGGCGCAATGGGCGATTTGGCGGCGCGAACCAATGCGGCACTGGTCGAAATTGGCCCTGAAACGGATGCGGGCAGGCTGGAGTCCCTGCGGGCCAAGGCGCTGCGCAATATCATTGCGCTAGAGGCAGCAGGCCGTGGCGTCAGGGCCGCGCGCCGCCGTCTGACCGAGATTGTGCGCGCGCGCGCAGGCGTTCAAACCTATGATAATGAGGGAAAAACCCACAAGATCGGAGGGCCGGTCGGGACGTTGAAAACCCGATTATAGAAAAACTTTCGATGTGTTTTGTTAAAATGCACTGCATTGGTTTCGTTCAATAATCATGGCCTTAGGACTCTATTAGCGGTTTGCGTTGATCAATGAGCTTGCAGCCCAGACGGGTTGGCGCCTTGGCCGCAATGCCAAAGGCAATGGCAAAATGCCCCTCTCGCCATCTGTGGATGGCATCTCTGCCGTGCGCAAAGCGCCGGCCCTTAGAAGGGACTTAATATGTCTTCGATTTTGACGAACAACAGCGCAATGGTGGCCTTGCAGACGCTGAAAGGCATCAACAAGAACATGGGTCAGATCCAAAACGAGATCTCAACTGGTAAATCCGTTGCAACGGCCAAGGATAACGCCGCCGTTTGGGCGATCTCCAAGGTTATGGAAAGCGATGTAAAAGGGTTTGCCGCTATTTCCGACAGCCTGGCTCTTGGCTCTTCGACCATTTCGGTGGCGCGCCAAGCGTCTGAAACTGTGACGAAACTGCTGACGGATATCAAAGGCAAAGTTGTTGCAGCGCAGGAAGGCAACGTTGACCGTGGAAAGATGCAAACTGATATCGCAGCCCTGCGCGACCAAATTGCATCGGTGACGGGTGCAGCCCAGTTCAACGGGCTGAACATGGTCAGCGGTACCGATGATGTGAGCATCCTGTCATCCTTGGACCGTTCTTCCAACGGGAATGTGTCGGCCTCCAATATTAAAGTTACCCGTCAGGATCTTACCACGGCTTCGGGCACGATGGGAACGGGGGCCAGCTTGGCGGCCAAAGCTGTTATTCAAGGTGGCGCCGCAGCGGTGGCATCCGCTGCGAATACTGCAGTGGTCACCTATACGGGCACTGTGGCGAACGACCGGGCAACCATTAAACTTGGCGATACCGAAGTCAGCTTTACTGTCGGGGTTGGTGCAACTGTATCCGATATGGCCGCAGGCCTTGCGGGTGCGATCAATGAGTTGGGCTTGGAGGGAATCACGGCCTCTAACAGCACAGGTGCGCTGACGATTTCTTCCACAAGAGCCTTTGAAGGACTCAAGGTTACGGCGGGTAACACCGGGACTGGCGTTGGTGCCATCACCGCCGTCAATGGTGGCGCACCGGCTGCGCCAAACACAGGCACGTCCTCAACCATCAGTCAACGCGCTGAAGAAATCAAGTTTGCCACAAGTGGCGTACAAGAGGGCGACGGCTACAGCGTGACGCTGGCAGGCAAGCAGTTCAACTATGTCGCTGGAAAAGGCGAAACAATGGAGGATGTGGCACGCGGCCTGAAAATCTCCGTCGATTCTGGCGCTTTGAATGGCGTTAGCACCCAAGTGTCGCAGGATGAGGCGACAGGTGCTTGGAGCCTGAAGGTTGATAACGACGGCTCCTTCCTTGCCTCGATGTCACTTGCAAATGCTGGCGCAGCGGGCGGTAAAGCCTCTGGTGGGCTATTTGGTTTGGACAAAATCAATGTGACAACATCGGCCGGTGCGGATTCCGCGCTTACCAATATTGAAAGCATGATCAGTCGGTCTATTGATGCGGCAGCCTCGTTCGGTTCGGCGCAAAAGCGGATTGAAACCCAGTCAGAGTTCGTTGGTAACCTGTCGGATGCGCTGAAATCTGGCATCGGCTCTATGGTTGATGCTGATATGGAAGAAACGTCTGCGCGGTTGCAGGCGCTGCAGGTGCAGCAGCAGCTGGGTGTTCAGGCTTTGTCGATTGCGAACCAGTCGCCACAGTCGATCTTGTCGCTGTTCCGGTAATATCCGGCCCGGCCGGGGCGCAGTAAGTTTGCGCCCCGGTCGTTTCGCTGATTTCCCCATGTACCGGAAGGACCTGCTGTGAATATGATGAATACCCTTGCGCGTGACGCTTATGCCCGCGTTGACGCCCCTGCGCGAAATCCGCGCGCGACTGAATACGAATTATTCGCCCGCATGACCCGCGCCTTGTCGAGCGCTTGGGCGCAGCGGGCGCAGAACCATGCAGCCTTGGTTGCAGCACTGCACGACAACGCAAAAATGTGGCGCACATTGGCGGTTGATGTTGCCGATATCGGAAATGAACTGCCCTCACCCCTGCGCGCACAGTTGTTTTATCTGTATGAATTCACGACCGAGCACAGCCGCAAGGTTTTGGATGGTACGGTCAGTGCGGAGGTTTTGGTTGATATCAATACCGCCGTGATGCGCGGGTTGCGCGGTCAAGGCGGTGCGGTATGACTGGCCTTGTTCTAAAGCTGGGCCCGCATGAGCGTGTGCTGATCAACGGTGCGGTAATTGAAAACGGAGATCGACGGTCAAAGCTGGCGATCATGACACCCAACGCCCATATCTTGCGGTTGCGGGATGCGATCCACCCTGAAGAGGTGACAACGCCTGTGCGCCGCGTGTGCTATATCGCGCAATTGGTGTTGTCGGGCGATGCAGAGCCTGAAAACGCGCGGCTGCAACTGTTGCGCGGGATTGAGCAGTTGAGTCAGGTCTTGACGGATCACGACAGCCGATTGCAGCTTAATCAGGCGAGCGCGAGTGTGTTGGAGGGCAACCACTATCAGGCGTTGAAAGCGTTGCGGAGCCTGTTGCCGCGCGAAGAGCGGTTGTTTGCCGCCTGCCCGTCATGAGCTTTTCGCCCATTTTGCCCTTTTCGGGCTATTCTGGGTGGGCGTTTTTAAAGCGCACCATGCCCGCCCAGACAGAGGCTTTTCAGGCGTCGCCTAGTATGGCGCGGAATGAGGAATATTTCCGCGCCAAAATCGGCTCAATCAAAACGGCCGAGGCTTTGGTATCTGACCGCAGGCTTTTGACCGTGGCGCTTGGAGCTTATGGGTTGGACGGAGATATCGACAACCGGTTCTTTATCAAGAAAGTGCTGGAGGAAGGAACGCTGGACAGCGGTTCTTTGGCAAACCGGCTGGCCGATAAACAGTATCGGGCGATGTCATCAGGCTTTGGGTTCGGCGATTATGCTATCCCAAGCACCCAGATTTCGGATTTTGCCGATAAAACGCTTGCGGCGTACCGGACGCGGCAGTTTGAAGCGGCTGTCGGAGAACAGGATGATAATATGCGGCTTGCCTTGAATGCCGAGCGAGAGTTGACGACCTTGTCTGCGCGCGATGTTAGCAATGACACGAAGTGGTTTTCGATCATGGGCAGCGAGCCGCTGCGCAAAGTGTTTGAAGGAGCTTTGGGGTTGCCAAGCCGTTTTTCTGCGATTGATCTGGACCAGCAGCTTGTCACCTTCAAAGACAAGGCGTCCCGTGCTTTTGGCAGCAGTGAGATTTCCCAATTTAGTGATCCTAAAAAGATTGATGACCTGGTGCGCAAGTTTTTGGTGCGCAGCGAGGCTATGGCAAGCTTTTCGGCCACCTCTGCCGGGGCGATTGCACTGACGTTGTTGCAAAGCGCCAGATGAGATGGCCGTATTGGTGCCTATTTTCGACCCAAGGCAAGGCAGGTTTCCAATCGTTTGAAACTGTCGGCGGTACCTGCGGCGGAATCCTCGGCCAAAAAGGCATCTAGGGCGGGCCAAACCTTAATGGCTGCGTCAACGGATGGATCGGACCCGCTTGCATAAAGACCGGCTTGGATCATCATTTCGGCACGCTCATAGGCGCCAAGCAAGCGCCGTGCTTCGGCGATCAGGGCGTTTTCGGACACATTGGCTGCGTCGGGCAGACTGCGCGACACGGAGCGGAGCAGGTCAATCGCCGGAAACCGCCCGCGTTCTGCAATCGCGCGGTCCATCACAACATGGCCATCCAGCACGCCGCGCAGAATATCGGCCACAGGTTCATCCATGTCAGAGCCAGCAACCAAGACTGTAAAGACTGCCGTGATATCACCGGACCCTTCCGCGCCCGGCCCCGCCCGTTCCGCCAAAGACATGATGGTGTGCGAAGTCGAAGGGGGAAAGCCGCGCAGGTTGCCTTGTTCGCCTGCGGCCAAAGCCACTTCGCGGTGCGCCTCGGCAAAGCGGGTGATGCTGTCGGCCAAAAGCAGGACATGCAGACCTTGATCGCGAAAGTGTTCGGCCACGGCCATCGCCGTCCACATGCAGCGACGACGGACCAGCGGGGATTGGTCGGACGTGGCCGTCACGACGACCGCGCGGGCCATGCCTTGAGGGCCCAAAACACGCTCGGTAAACTCACGCAATTCGCGGCCACGTTCGCCGACCAAAGCAATGACGACGACATCTGCCGTAACGCCGCGGGCAAATTTGCCCAAAAGTGATGATTTGCCCACGCCAGACCCCGCGAAAAGACCAATGCGTTGCCCCCGCACGAGGGGAAGCAAGGTGTTGAAGGTGGCCGTTCCCGTTTCCAACCGTGGCCCAAGCGCGCGACGGGTCGCAGGGGCAGGGGGGGCGGCGCGCAGCGAGCGTGGGGAAGGCCCCGGCATGAGCGGACGCCCATCAATCGGCTTGCCAAAGGGGTCAATGATTCGCCCGATCCAACTATTATCGGGAGCAATTTCGGCGCGACCTGCAATTTCGACGGTGTCATGGATCGCCAAACCAACGCCGGACCCATCTGGCAGAACCGTGATTCCGGCTTTCGACAGGCGCAAAACCTCACCGCCAATCGTGCCCTCAGTGCTGTGGATAAGTACCCGGTCACCAAGGCTAGTGCCTTGAGAAAGCCCAGTAACTTGCAAGGTTCCCCCCGTCAGTTCGGCAATGCGGCCGACGCGTTTTATGACGGCGACCTGGCTGATCCTGGTTCGCAGGCTTTCAAAAATATCGCTCATTTGGTTCCTCTTCTGTTCACGCTTACCCTTTCTAAAGGAATCACCCTTAAGCCTTAGTGAACTGTAATCGAGGGAGAAGCCCCGATGTTAGAAAAGCTAGAAATAACCAGAATGGCGCAGGCTTTGGCGGCCCATGCGGGGACACGTATGGGGGTGATCGCCCAGAACGTCGCGCATGCCGATAATCCGGGGTACAAGGCCCGCGATCTGCCGGATTTCGCGAAAACCTATGCTGACCAATCTGGCCAAGGGTTGCGGGTGACGCGGGCCGGGCATTTGGGGGCAGGCGGTAAAGCGGCGCTGGAGGCGGTGGTCATGCGCGGGGCCGATGCGCCCAACGGCAATTCGGTGTCGCTGGAAGGCGAAATGGTCAAAGCCGCAGAGGTGCGTCAGCAGCATGATATGGCGCTTTCGATCTATCGTGCCACGTCAGACATTATGAAACTGGCACTAGGGCGGGGGCGGTAGACCATGACCGACCTTATCAAAAGCCTGTCGATTGCCGCGTCGGGGATGGAGGCGCAGGCCCAGCGATTGCGACATGTGTCCGAGAACATCGCCAATGCCGATACGCCGGGCTATCACCGCAAGACCATTAGTTTTCGTGACGCCGTGAATGGCGACGGTGTGGTGCCGGGGCCTGTGCGTCTGGACCGCAGCGAGCTTGTGCAAATCTATGATCCCGGCCACCCGCTGGCAGACCCATCCGGTCACTATGACGGCTCGAATGTCGATTTGGTGATTGAGATCGCTGACGCGCGTGAAGCGCAGCGCAGCTATGAGGCGAACCTCAGGCTCTTTGATCAGGCGCGCCAAATGACGCAGAGCCTGTTTGAAATTCTACGTAGATAAAGGAGATCCAGAATGGATATTAAAACCTCAATTGCAGCACAAACCTATGCGCAGGCCCGTCAGGCCGCGGCCCCCGAGCCACAGTCTGACGGAGCTGCAACAGGGTTTGCAAAACTTGCTGAGAATTTTGCAACGACATTAATGACGGGCGAAGCTACGGCCAAGGCCGCGATGGTGGGCGATGCAGACCCGCACGCCTTGGTGCAAGCCTTGGCCGCCACGGAAACCGCGATTGAGACGGTGGTCACCGTGCGCGACAAGGTGGTTGAGGCCTATCAGGAAATCCTGAGGATGCCGGTATGACCGAAGGGATCATTTTTGATACTTTGCGTCAGGCGCTTTGGGTTGCCGTGCTGATTTCGACCCCACTTTTGAGCGTGGCATTGATTGCCGGCGTGACCGTTGGCCTGTTTCAGGCCCTGACCTCGGTGCAGGAAATGACCCTCACATTCGTTCCAAAAGTCGGCGCGATGCTGGTGGTTTTTTGGGTATCGATGAGCTTTATGACATCGACCCTCATCAGCTTTTTCACCGATCGCATCATCCCTTTGATTGCAGGAGGTTCATAATGGAAGCTGGCATTTACACCACGCTGACGCGCCAATCTGGTTTGATGCGGGAAATGCAGGTTGTGGCCCATAATATTGCGAATATTTCGACCACCGGGTTTCGGCGCGAGGGTGTGATATTTTCGGAATATGTCAAGCGGATGGACGACGGCCCGTCTTTGTCCATGGCGTTGGGCAATGCGCGGCACATGGATTTGCGGCAAGCAGGGTTGGCACAAACCGGCGGCACCTTTGATTTCGCCATTCAAGGCGAAGGCTTCTTTTTGATTGAGACCCCGCAAGGCCAATCATTGACCCGCGCGGGCAGTTTTATGCCCAATGCCGAAGGTGAGTTGGTTAACCCTGATGGGCATCGTTTGTTGGACGCAGGCGGCGCGCCAATTTTTGTACCGCCTGATATCGCAGCGATTGCACTGTCCACCGATGGAACTTTGTCTGGGAATGGGCAGCCGATTGCGCAAATTGGGCTTTGGCAGCCTGGAGATCCACTGAAAATGACCCATGCGGGCGGTACGCTGTTTACCAGCGAAACGGTGGAGCCTGCGGAAACCGCGACACTCCTTCAAGGGTTTGTTGAAGAGAGCAACGTCAATCCAATCTCGGAAATCGCGCGGATGATCGAGGTGCAGCGTGCTTATGAAATGGGGCAGGGATTTTTGGAAAAAGAGGATGAGCGCATGCGTGGTGTGATCCAGACCCTTGGCCGATAGGAGAGTAAGATGAAAGCGTTACAGATTGCAGCAAGCGGGATGGCCGCCCAACAAATGCGGGTGGATGTTGTGTCCAACAACCTCGCGAACATGTCGACCACTGGGTACAATACCCGCCGCGCGGAGTTTGCGGATTTGCATTATCAACAGCTTGCACGGCCCGGAACGGTGTCTGCCCAAGATGGGTCTATGCTGCCCACAGGGGTTCAGCTGGGGCTGGGTGTCAGGGCGTCTTCGGTGTCGGTGGTGCTGGCGCAAGGGGCGTTGTCGGCCACGGGCGGGGACCTGGATGTCGCCATTGAAGGGAAGGGATATCTTGAGGTGACGCTGCCGTCCGGTGCCACAGCCTATACCCGCGATGGTGGGTTAAAGCGCACTGGGGATGGGTTGATTGTGAATGCCGAAGGGTATCAAGTGAACCCGGGAATTACGATTCCATCGGATGCGACCAGCCTGACGATCAATGCTGAAGGCGAGGTTTACGCTTATTTCAACAGTCAAACGCAGCCGCAGCTTTTGGGGCAGCTTTCCTTGTCTGGCTTTACCAATGACAAAGGGCTTGAGGCGATTGGGTCCAACCTATTCGTCGAAACGCCTGCTTCGGGGCCGCCGTTGCAAGGGACCGCTGGGCAAGACGGCTTGGGTACGATGCGCCAAGGCTATCTGGAAGAAAGTTCGGTTGATGCCGTTCGTGAGGTGACAGAGTTGATCAAAGCGCAGCGCGGTTATGAACTGAACGCCAAAGTCATCACGGCTGCAGACCAAATGCTGTCCGCAACCACGCAGTTGCGCTAATGTTTCACATATTCGCCCTTGCGTTGCTTTTCGGCACACCTGTTGTGGCCGAAAGCCTGATTGCCACGCGCATTGTGCGTGCCCAAACGCTTTTGTCAGCCGCCGATGTGACGCTTGTCGCCGCCGAAATTCCCGGCGCCTTAACCAATCCGGCAGATGTTCTGGGGATGGAGGCGCGTGTTACGCTTTATCCCGGCCGTGCAGTTCGGGCGAGCGACATTGGACCGCCGACTTTGGTCGAGCGCAACCAATTGGTTACGTTGATTTACACTGCAGGCGGTCTGGGGATTACCTTAGAAGGCCGAGCGCTGGCGCGAGGTGGCGTGGGAGATGTGATCCAAGTGATGAACCTGTCGTCGCGAAGCGTTCTTGCGGCGCAAGTGGCAAAAGACGGCACTTTGCGTGTTGGCTCAAATCCTTAAGGACTTAAAAGATGCGATTTTTCCTTTTTGTTTTACTGACGGTTTCGGCCTGTTCCAAACTGGGTGAGGTGGGCAAGGCTCCATCGTTTTCGCCGCTTGAGGGCAGCTATCAACATCACGCGATGTATTCGACTCCGATGCCAAAATTTGCAGATCCGTCTGGCCCGACCGAGGCCTCTTCGCTCTGGACCGCGAAAAGTGGATCTTTATTTGGCGATCGCCGGGCTGGTAGGCGAGGAGATATTTTAACGGTTGTCATTCAGATTGATGACAAGGCCGAGATTTCAAACGCGTCAGGGCGCAGCAGGACAGGATCGCAAAGCATGGCTGTGCCGGATTTGTTGGGGATACCGCAGCGGATCAATGAAAACCTGCCAGCGGGTGCTTCCCTGAGCAGCGCAGTCTCGACTTCATCAGACTCAAGCTTTGATGGTCAAGGCTCAGTCAAGCGGAACGAAAAGCTGACGCTCAGGGTGGCTGCCACTGTTGTGGAAGAGTTGCCAAACGGCGTTTTGCGCATCGAAGGCCAACAGGAGGTGCGGGTGAATTTTGAACTTCGAGAGCTTGTTGTGACGGGCTATGTGCGGCCGACGGATATTTCGAGACAGAATGAGATTACCTATGATCGCATCGCAGGTGCGAGGATTGCCTATGGCGGCCGTGGCCAGATCACCGATGTGCAGCAGCCGCGATATGGCCAGCAGATCACTGATATCGTTTTGCCGTTTTAATCATCATGATCAAAAAAATACTCCCTTTAATTTTGGCTTTGATCGGCCTGGGTGTAGGCGTAGGCGCGGGTGTATTTTTGCGGCCTGCGCAAGACCACAATCAAACCGAACCCGCGACGACGGAGGAGCCCACCGTAAACTCAGAATTTGTCAAACTTAACAATCAGTTTGTCATTCCGGTTGTCGAGGCTGGGCGCGTCGTGTCCTTGGTCATAATGTCACTGAGTGTTGAGGTTGCATTGGGCAGTACGGAGGGTATTTTTTCGCAAGAACCAAAACTGCGCGACGCGATGCTTCAGGTCATGTTTGATCATGCGAACGCGGGTGGGTTCAGCGGCGTGTTCACCGATGGGGCAAACCTTATTGTGCTGCGCCGCGCGCTTACGGAAAGTGTTCAGAAAATTATGGGCGACATTGTGAAGGACGTGTTGATTTCCGATCTGGCGCGGCAAGATGGGTAGTCTATCGTTGCGCAAGGGGGCGGCTGTCTGTTGTGTGCGCCTGCTTTGGTTGCCGAGGTCAGAAGCCATTTTGGGCTGGAAAATGCGTTTTAGATGTCAAAAGAGCGCCAGGGAGGCGTAGGAAATACCTGAATGATCCAATGACCTTGGGACAGCTCATTCCGGACGGCCTGAAGCCAAAATCACCGTTCTTTCAAAGTCTTTTGAATGCGCTTCAAAACTGCGGCGCGTCCGAAGGCCGTCTGTGCGTTTTGGCGCGATTCCATCCAAACGGCTGTTTGACGGGCAAGAGCGAGGTTGATCTCTCGCCGCCTTGCGTCCGCCCAACGTTCGTAGCGCATAAGGGTTGCCGCGCGTGTCATGTCATTGGCCTCATCAGACGGCGGTGCCGCCAAATCCTCTAGTCGTTGCAAGCTTTTGTTTCGCTCTGCGGCAGCGGCCTGTAGTTTGGCCAGTTGCGTGTCAAGAATCAGATCTGAAAGCGCGGTCAGACGATCAAGGCTGGCTTTGGTTTTCATTCCATTTACCTTTTTGAAAGCGCTGCTTTTTTGCGCATAGCTTCGGAAAAGCGAATGGCGGCAGCGACGGCGCGATAGTGATCGGGTTGGATTTCTTGCCCTATTTCCAAATGAGCAAAAAGCATGCGCGCGGTGGGTGGATCTGAATGGAGCGGCACCCCGGCTTCGGCCGCTTTCTCACGGATACGCGCGGCAATGTCATCGACGCCTTTGGCCACGCAAATCGGGGCTCGCCCAGACTGCTTGTTCCACTTCAAGGCGACGGCAAAATGGGTTGGGTTCACGATAACAACGTCGGCGGTTTTGATATCAGACAGCATGTGGCTGGTGGCAATATCTTGTGCTTTTTGCCGCCGCCGTGCTTTCAAATAGGGGTCCCCCTCAGAGTTTTTATGCTCATCCGTCATCTCTTTGCGCGACATTCTATTGGAGCGAAGATGTTCAGCCCGCTGCCAAAAATAGTCTATGCCCCCGATTACAAGCGCCAAGACCGTTACCAACGTCAAGAATTTGACGACCTTTTGAAGCAGCAGCGCGGTCGAAAGCGCGGGTGTCAGATAAATCATGTTGACGAAGTCAGTGGCCTGAAAGGCTAAGAAACCAAAAAGCAGCGCCGAGATCACCATGAGTTTCACAAAATTCTTCGCAAATTCAAACAAGCCTTTTCGGCCAAATTTGTTCTTGAATCCTGAGATGGGCGAGATGCGGTTGAGTTTTGGTTCCAGCTTTGACGGGGTGAAAAGCATGGCGCGTTGGAGAACCATTATCAGCGCTGCTGCAATGAAGGGCACAAGAAAAAAGGCGGACAGCGCGCCTGCAAAACTGACAAGGATACCCAAAAGACTGTTGCCAGCCCCTGCCAAAAGCTGAACCGAAAGGCGGTCAGCTTGGCCCAAAAGCACACTTGCTGCTTCACCTGCCTTTATCAGTGCAGCACCGCCAACTGTTACCCCTGCAATCAGCAACCCGGCATAAGAACCTGCGGTGATCAGATCGTTTGATCGTGGGATCTCGCCTTTCGCGCGGGCGTCATCAAGCTTTTTCTGAGAGGCCTCGTGTTCCTTTTCAGATGCGTCTTGATCGTCGCTCATGGCAGGCCTGCAAAGGGGTTTTCAAGATAGATGTTCAGCGTGTCGACCCAGAGTTTCAACAAAAGTGGCGATGTGATCGCCAACAAGACCAGCCCGCCGAGCGTGAGCGCCGGTGCCCCGACAAAGACCACCATCAACTGCGGCATGGCGCGATTTATAACACCCAGAGCAATGTTGTAGATTACCGAGGCCGCAAGAAAGGGGGCCGCCATGGAAAACGCTAGGGCAAATGCGCTGCTGACTTGGGACAATCCCCAGGTGGCAAGGTCCGCGCCGTTGGGGAAACGGCCGGGAGGTAAAACATCGTAAGAAAAAATGAAAACCTCAGCGATGCGGACATGCAGCCCGGACATGACCGCCAATGCCAGCCCTGCCATCACGAAAATATGGGACATGGTTGGCTGTTGTTCAGCGCCTTGACCGCCAAATAGCTGCGAAAGCGAAGTGGATTGTGCGGCCAAAGTGCCTGCAATTTGCAAGGCGTGAACAAAAAGCCGCAGGCCGATGCCGATAGTGAGGCCGGCCATCACCTCGGTTGCAAGTGGCAAGGCAAGCGCGCCGTCAAGTGGGGTCATGCGGTCCAGAACGGTGGGTAGAACGACAATCGTGTAGCAAATGCCAAGGGCCAGTCGAATGCGCTGTGGGACGGAATGCTCGCCAAAAGCAGGCAACAAGGCCATTGCCGCGCCAACGCGCAAAAATACCAAGAACGCGGCCCAAAGCCAGCCTTGGGTCAGGTCGGTGGCGGCGGTCAAGGCTTGCAACATCTCTGTCATGCAGGGACTTGACCGATCATTGCGGGGCGGGCCTCTAGCCCGATTTCTTCATACGACAAGACGGGCGTTGATAGGCCTCGCGCGCCAAGCACCGTGCGAATGAAGCGGCGGCGCAAAGATGAGGTGACCATCGCAGGTTGCAACCCGCTTTCGGCAGCTTTGTTCAGCTTTTCCGCCATGTTATTGGCCAGTTTACTGAATTGGTCGGGCGGCAGGGCGACATCGCGTTGGCCTTTTTCGCCGTCTATTTGATAGGTCGAAAAGGCCTTTTCCCATTCGGGCGCAAGCTGGATCAGGGGGATTGTGCCATCCTCTCGGCGCAAACCAGCGACCAGTTGGAACCCAAGCCTTTGCCGGACATGTTCGCAAACCGCCTCAGGGGCACCTGCGCCGCGCGACTCGGCAATGCTTTCCAAAATCAGCGGTAGGTTTCGGATGGACACCCGCTCTTCCAGCAGTAGGCGCAGTACGGCCAACAGCAGATCGACGGGAACTTTGTCTGGCACCAATTCGGCCAAAAGACGGCGGTTGGCCTCGGCGCGGGTGGGTTCGGACAGGTTCACAAATTCGTCCAACAGCCTGCGCAAACCACGCATCGACAAAAGCCGGGAGAGATTGTTTTTCAGCACCTCAAGCAAATGTGTCGCCAGAACTTCGGTCGGGGAGACGACGGTAAAGCCTTGAATAGAGGCGTCTTCTTGGGCATCTGGTGGGATCCAGCGGGCGGGTGCGCCGTAGACAGGTTCGCGAACATCCATGCCATCGGGCGGGGGCAGGCCATCTGACAACAGCGCCAAGACCCGGTCTGGCAGCAGGCGGTCGCGCACCTGTTCGACCCCCTGCAAGCGGATGCGGTAGGTGCCTGCGGGCAAGGACGCCTCATCCGTCAGGCGGATTTCGGGCAGGATCAAGCCAAAGGCGCTGGCGATATGGTTGCGCATATTGCCGATGCGGGTGTCCAACCCGGTTGCCGGATCCAGAACCATCGACACAAGATCGGGCGCAAATTCAATGTGAATGTCGTCAAAATCCAGGATGTCGCCCAGTTTACGTTCGGTCGTGGGCAGCGTTTCGATTTCTTCATGTTTTGGTTTTGTGGCTTGCCCTGCCACCCAATAGGCCGCGCCACCCAAAACCATGGCGCCAATCATGAAAGGAAAAAACGGCATTCCCGGCACCAAGGCAAACAGCGCCATCAAAAAGGCGACCGTTGCGAGCGCGCCAGGATAGCGGCCAAGCTGGGCAAAGAAGGACACATCGGCAGCCCCGGTTTGCCCGCCACGCGCCAAAAGAAGGGCCGCGCCGATCGAGATGATAACGGCAGGAATTTGACCAACCAGACCATCGCCAATGGTCAAAATTGCATAGGTTTCAAAAGCTTGCCCCAATGGCATGCCGTGGACAACCGTGCCAATGATCAACCCCATCACGATGTTCAACAGCGTGATCAGCAACCCTGCGACAGCATCGCCTTTGACAAATTTTGATGCACCATCAAGCGAGCCGAAAAAGTTGGTTTCGGCCAATTCGGTTTCGCGCCGCAGCTTGGCCTCGGCATGGTCAATCGCACCCGCTGACATATCGCTGTCAATTGCGAGCTGTTTGCCGGGCATCCCATCAAGCGCAAAGCGCGCGCCCACCTCCGCCATGCGGCCTGCGCCTTTAGTGATGACCATGAAATTCACGATTAGCAAAACGCAGAACACCACCACGCCCAGTAAAACGGAACCGCCCATGACGAAATTGGCGAATCCTTCGATTACCTTTCCTGCGGCATTGGTGCCGGTGTGCCCTTGGCCGATGATCAGTTTGGTAGAGGATACGTTGAGCGACAAGCGCAGCATCAAAGAGGCCAGAAGGATTGTGGGAAAGGCCGAAAATTCAAGCGGGCGCTGGATGAACAGCGTGACGGTAAACATCAAAATGGCCAGCGCAAAGGACACGGCCAGCCCGATATCCAATAGCCATGCAGGGACCGGCAGCACCATCATGACAATCACGGCCATGAGGGCGAGGGCGAGCAAGATTGTGGGCTGAAAGACGGTGCGCAAGGAAAAGCGGCTCATGGCGCATCCCCTATCAAGGGGCGGATTTGGGTTGGTGTTCGCAATAATGGACCGCGCGCGGAAACCAGCCCGAATTTTTCATAAACTGTCGCGATCCGTGTGGGTGCCGTATTGTGGGGTGCGTCAAACGCAGAGTCTGGGGCGTCGTAAGCGGGGCCGGTATGGGCGAGATGCTGGTCAAAAATACCCTCTAACCTACGGACATACGCCTCGGCCCGCGGGGCATCGCGGGAATGATATCGACCGACAGCTGCGCGCCAATCCCCGGTTTCCTGATACAGGTCTTGTAAGAACCTGGCGGCGTAAAGCGCATTGTTTTGGGGTGAAAACATCGCCTCAAGGTTTGGAAAGGCCTCTGCGTGCCAGCGGATGTTTAATTGAAAGCAGCCGATATCAATATTGCTTTTGCCTTGTTCGATCAGCCCTTTGGCAAAGGCGATTGCGGAGGGCTGATCAGGGAACCATTGCCCATTCAAATCGGCCATAACCGCCCAAGGCCACGCGACAAGCCCTGTCGCATCAGGCCGCGTATGCCCAGTTTCGGCAAGGGTCACGGCCTGCAAAATTGACAGGGGAACCCCGGTTTCGCGTGCGGCAAATTGCGCCGCCTGTTCGCACAAAATGGCGGGTTGGGCGATTGCCTGCCCCCCCCACAACCCACACAACAGTGCCAAAAGCGTTCTACGCAAAAGAATATACATTACAGTCCTGTGCCACTTGCGGGCGTTCTGCCCTAGCAGAGGACTTTAACTATGATTCCTTTCTAATGTGTGACCAGCAACAGCGGCCTTGCAGGCTTACGGTGCCCGAAATCCGGCCTCGGCGATCAGCGCATCGGAGGCAGTTTCAACCTCGCGCTCCAACCGCTCCATGAAGGCGGCACTGGTCAGGCCCGGCGGGATTGTTGGCAAAAACTCAACCACGGCCAACCCGCGTTTCCGCATAATTCCGTGCTTGGGCCAAAGCACACCGACATTGGTGGCGACAGGCACGCAATCTTGGGCCATTTGCAGATAAAGCGCTGCGGTGCCTGCCTTATAAGGGGCTTTTATGCCGGGAGCGACGCGGGTGCCTTGGCTGTAAATGATCAGCTGCCCTTCCTTTTGTGTACCGTCTTTGACCGCCCTCATCATCTGGGTTATGGCGGCACCGCGTTTGCCGCGATCCACAGGAACGCAGCCGATCCGCAGGCCAAACCAGCCCAGAACCGGGGCATAGATCAGCGCCTTTTTCATGATGAAACGCCCGCGGGGGACCGCGTGAAAGATCATCAACACGTCAAGAAAGCTTTGGTGTTTTGCGGCGACCAGTACGCCATGTTGGGGCGGTGTGCCGCGCACCTCGCAGCGCATTCCGGTCAGAATACGCAAGGAAAAGATGACCCAACGGCAATAGGCATGGCAGCCCGCCAAGGCGCCATCGGGGCTGAGCAGGGCATAGGGCAGGTATAAAATACCCACCACGGCCAAGGCTGCATACATCTGGATGATGAAGACAAGCGAAGCCAGCCATTGAAGTGCAGAGCGCATCAGGTCAGTTCCTTTAGTTTGCGAAAGGCGGCAAATCGGGTGGCGAAAAAGGCGACGATGGCGGCCAAGGGGGGCAGGGCAAACGGCCAAAGCCAGCCTGCGCCCTGAAAGCCCAAGCCTGTCAGGAATCCGCCGGCCACATCAGCCGAGGGAAGAAAGGCCACGCCAATCATCCCCATTCCTGCGCCGATCGCAGACCCGGTCAAGGTGCGCAAGGTAAAGCGGCGAACAAACGCGCGGGCGATATAGACGTCACGCGCACCGACCAGCCGCAGCACACGGATCACTTGGGCATTGGCGGCAAGGGCTGCGTTGGCGGCCAAGGTGATCATCGCGGCCATGGTCGCGCCGATTAATATGATTGAGGTGAACCCCAGCAACCGCAACCGCCCTGCAGCCAAGGCCAGGGGTTTGCGCCAACGGGTGTGGTCATCGAGCACAGCGCCCGGTGCCTCGGCGGCAAGGCGCTGGCGCAGGCCTTCGCTGTCATAGCCTGCAGCGTCCTCGGTCACCTCTATCAAGCGCGGTATGGGTAGCGCATCAAGCGGTAGGTCGGGGCCAAACCACGGTTCCAGCAAGGCGCGTTGTTCGGCGTCAGACATCGCGCGGGCGCGGTCTATGCCGGGGGTGGTGGCCAAAACATCCAGCACAATGCGGGTTTGCGCATCCATTTGTCCGGCAGGTGCCGAAATGCGGATGGTGGCGCTGCGGGCAAGCGCGTCGCCCCAACGTTCAGCCAGCCGCCCGGACGCGAGTGACAGCGCCATCGCAAACACCGCTAAAAAGGTCATTGCCGCAGCGGTAAAGCTGGTCAGCCACGCGGTATGGCCCGACGGGGGGACCACACGGTCGGCCTGCACGTCGCCACGAAAAATTTCAGTCAAGACCAGCAGCTTCACAAATCGGCCCCCGCAAGTTGTACCCGGCGATTCGATATGCGCAACACGCGGGCCGGAACTTGCTGTTTGGCGGCGCGGATCAGGTTCAGATCATGGGTGGCGATCAGAATCGTCTTGCCCATCTTGTTCAACTCCACCAACAAAGTCAGCAGGCGCAGCGACATTTCCCAATCCAAATTGCCCGTTGGTTCATCCGCCAACACGACATCGGGCGACATCATCACGGCGCGGGCAAGGGCGGCGCGTTGACGTTCCCCGCCTGAAAGCTGCGGTGGCAAGGCATCGGAAAGCTTGGCCAAACCAACCCAATTCAGCAAATCGTCTAGGTCGGCCACCGCCGATTGCCGCCCCGAGACGATTGCGGGCAGGGTGATATTCGTGGCCAAGGGCAAATGGTCGATGAACTGGCAGTCTTGATGCACTACGCCAATGCGGCGACGCATCATCGCCACCTCATCGCGGCCAAGGCTGCGCACCTCGCGGTCAAACAGCGTCACGCGCCCGGCGGTGGGTAGCAATTCGGCATAACACAGTTTCAGCAGGGTTGATTTCCCTGCGCCCGATGGGCCAGTCAAAAAGTGAAAGGATCCGGGTGCCAGACGCAAGCTGACCTCGGACAACAATTCCCCCCCGCCATAAGAATAGGCGACATTTTCAAAAGCGATCACAGGATGCTCCGTTCGGTGCGGGGTCTCATGCTGCGTAATGCGGCATGTTTGTTGCAGTTTTGCCCAGAGTGAGGGTAGTTTCAACGTCCTATTGTACATAGAACGAGGACAAAGGCTTGGATATCCGTAGTTTCACGTCTACAAAGTCTTAAGGGACGCGTAAATAAGTTGCGGAGAAAAAGCAAATGAGGCTGGTTTGCCCGAATTGCGACGCACAGTATGAAGTAGATGATGGTGCCATTGCAGATGCAGGGCGCGATGTTCAATGTTCAAACTGTGGACACACGTGGTTTCAACTGCCCCCTGATCTAGAAGCAGAGATGGACGCCGAGGACGCGTTGTTTGGCACACCGGCTGCGCAGGTCGCTCAGCCCTTGTCATCGCAATCGGTGGTTTCTCCGCGTTCCAAGGCTGAGGACCAAGCCAGTGGTCAGGCCGGAGCCAAGACGGGTGCGCAAGACTCGGTTTGGGATGATGATGCGGCGGATGAGGATGACGGGGCAAAGAAGGCCGCGGACCCTTCGCCCAATACAGAAAACCTCGCAGCTGCTCTCGCTGGTAAAGTCGCTTCCGCCACGCCAACACCGCCTGCGCGTGCGCCGGCGATGCCAGCCCCGCCGCCTATGCCCAGCCCGCCACCATTGCCAAACCCACCGCCTTTGGCATCTGCAGGACGGTCTGACCCCGACAAACCAACCCAACCTGCCGAGCCAGCGCCGCAACCGCCCGTGGCGCGCCGGGGTTTGGATGAAAGCCTGATGGCCGTTCTGCGCGAAGAGGCCGAGCGCGAAACATCGGTGCGCCGTGCCGAAACACCGCGTGCGTTGGAATCCCAGCCCGATTTGGGGTTGGAGGAAACCACAGGTGCCGCCAGTGCCGCCAAAGCTGTGCGGGACCGTTTGGCACGCCTGCGTGGGCCAGAGCCGGAACCTGAAACCGCGGACAAGCCAACTGCCCGCCGTGATTTGCTGCCCGATATCGAAGAGATAAATTCGACCCTGCGCGCAAGCACGGAAAACCGCAGTGGCGATGAAGTGGCCATGGCCGATGCCGAGGCTGTTGGTTCCGCCAAATCCAGCGGGTTTCGCAGTGGGTTCTCGATGATGCTGTTGATCGCGGTTGTGTTGATTGCGACCTATCTTGCGGCGCCAAAAATCGCGGCTCAATTTCCGGCCAGCAAAGGCGCGTTGGAAAGCTATGTGCTGCTGGTCGACGCTGCGCGGGTTTGGTTAGACGCGGCTATGCGCAGCGCGATTTCCGGGCTGCAAAGCCTGACCGGTGGTACGGAAAGCTAACGCATCCCTAAAGCGGTTTGCAATTAATCTGATGGCTCAGATCAAACGCAAAACGCTTTAAGTTTCTGGTGTGGCACTTGCGGGTCGCATCAATACAGATCCAACAACCGCTTTAGATAGTCCCGCTCAGATTCGGGGCGGGCTTGGTCGCCTTGGCGGCGCCTGATCTCATCCAGCAAATCTTGGGCGCGGCGGTAGACATCATCGCCTTGCAGCAAATTGC